>CAXTTU010000432.1:0-2527 GCA_964247225.1 uncultured Sphingomonas sp.
GATTGTGCCCGTGGCCGAGGCGCAGGGCATGGGCTATCTGTCCGTGGGCTTGCATGTCGACCCGAACGATTGGAAGCTGCCGGTGAGCGCGCAGACGATCGTGGACAGGACGATCGCGGACGTGCTCGCCGGGCCGAAACAGTGCGACCCCGATGCGGCTTCAAACTGCAGCCGCAACGTGGTGCTCCTCCACGACGGCGGCGGCGACCGGGCGCAGACGGTAGCGGCGCTGCCCGGCATCATCGAGGGACTGCGCGCGCGCGGGTTCCGCTTCGTGCCCGTCTCCGCGCTCGCCAACCTGCCCCACGCCACCGTGAACCCGCCGCTCGCCGCCAGCGACCTCGCCGCCGCGCGCGCGGACTTCGCGCTGTTCCTCATTCTGGGCTGGATCACGGAAGGTCTTGCCTGGCTGTTCACCATTGCGATCACGCTCGGCATCGCGCGCGCGGTGCTGCTGTCCGGCCTCGCGCTCTGGCAAGCCCGGCGCGAGGCGCGCAGCATTTTTCCCCCGATCAACCCGGCCCGCCACGTCACCGTGCTCATCCCCGCCTTTAACGAAGAGCGCGTGATCGAGCGCGCGGTGCGCCGCGTGCTCGACAGCCGCGACGCCGCCGTGTCGGTGGTCGTAATCGACGACGGCTCGCGCGACCGCACCTCCGCGATCGTCCGCGAGGCGTTCGGCGACGAGCCGCGCGTCCGGCTGATGACGCTGACCAACGGCGGCAAGGCGCGCGCCCTCAACACCGCGCTGGCGGACGTCCAGACCGACATCGTCATCGCGCTCGACGCCGATACGCAGTTCGAGCCCACGACCATCGCCCGTCTCGCCCGCTGGTTCGTCGACCCCCGGCTGGGCGCGGTGGCGGGCAACGCCAAGGTCGGCAACCGCGTCAATCTCGTCACCCGCTGGCAGGCGCTGGAATATGTCACCGCGCAGAACCTCGAACGCCGCGCGCTCGCCCGGTTGCGCGCCATCACCGTCGTCCCCGGCGCGGTCGGCGCGTGGCGGACCGCGACGCTGCGCGACGTCGGCGGCTATCCGGCGGACACGCTGGCGGAGGATCAGGACCTGACGATCGCCATCCAGCGCGCCGGCTGGCGCGTCACCTACGACCAGCACGCGGTCGCCTGGACCGAGGCGCCCGAAACCTTCCGCGGCCTCGCCAAGCAACGCTATCGCTGGGCCTACGGCACGCTGCAATGCCTGTGGAAGCATGGTCGCATCATCGGCCGGGGCCGCCCGCGTGGCCTCGCGCTGATCGGCCTGCCACAAGCGATCCTGTTCCAGGTGCTGCTCGCCGCGGTGTCGCCGATCATCGACCTTGCGCTGATCATCAGCATCTTCGCCACCTGGGCGCGGGTCCATCAGCATGGCTGGGCGCAGACCCAGACCGATCTGAGCAAGATGCTGAGCTTCTGGCTCCTGTTCACCGCCATCGACCTGCTCGCCGCCACCGTCGCCTTTGCCTTGGAGCGACGCGAGCGCTGGCGGCTGCTCTGGCTGCTGATCCCGCAGCGCGTCGGCTATCGCCAGGTCATGTACTATGTGGTGGTGAAGGCGCTGGTCCAGGCGATCCGCGGCCCGAGCGTCGGCTGGGGGAAGCTGGAGCGGAGCGGCAGGGCGACGGCTGTGGCATCGCGCTAACCCTCTCCCTTCAGGGGAGAGGGACAGGCTCGCACTTGCGAGCCAGGGTGAGGGGTGGGGCTGGGCACGATGGTCGAGAACGTTGTCCCATCCATCGTCCTCCCCAAGCTATTGCTTGGGGAGGGGGACCGTTCGCGCACTTGCGCGAATGGTGGAGGGGCAAAGCGGACGCTCGCGTGAAAGAAGGGGCGTCGCGGCAAAGCCGCGCCGTAACGTCGGACGGGTTCGCTGGGGGCCCCAGCAAAGTATCACTTTGCTGGGAACCCTTTTGCGACCCGCCGGCCGGTCGAGCGCCGTCGTCGCTGATTAGCTCCGCTAATCAGCGTCCGGTTCTCGAACTAAGCCGCAAAGCGGCTTACTTCGAACGCTCGACCTGCTCGAAATCCAGCTCCACCGGCGTCGCCCGCCCGAAGATGCTCACCGAGACCTTCACCTTGGCCTTGTCGAAGTCCAGTTCCTCGACCGTCCCGTTGAAGCTCGCGAACGGCCCGTCCAGCACCTTGACCGCGTCGCCGATCTCGTAATCGACCTTGATCTTCTGCTTGGGCGCGTTGGCGGCGGCCTCTTCCTTGGAATTGAGCATGCGCGCGGCCTCGGCCTCGCTGATCGCCTGCGGCTTGCCCATCGAACCCAGGAAGCCCGTCACCTTGGGCGTGTTCTTGACCAGGTGATAGACCTGATCGTTCATGTCGAGCTTGGCCAGCACATAGCCGGGCATGAACTTGCGCTCGACCGCGATCTTCTTGCCGCGCCTTGCCTCGGTCACCGTTTCGGTCGGCACCTCGATCTGCTCGACCAGCCGGTCGAGCCCCAACCGCGTCGCCTCCGACATGATCGCGTCGCGGACCTTGCCCTCGAACCCCGAATAGGCGTGAATGATGT
>CAXTTU010000433.1:0-2521 GCA_964247225.1 uncultured Sphingomonas sp.
ACTGCCCGGTACGAGCCTTTATTATCCCTGAGGCTATTCATCATCCAAGGGGGCTGTCCCTGCCCGGATCCTGGTCCGACGTACATGGTCCCCACCTGACGTACCGCGCGTCAGAGGATAACCCGGCAAACGGCCACGGCGGTCCCGCCACCGCGCCGCGCGCATGCAAACAGCGCAGCTGTTCGCAAGCGCGGTCGGCGGGCGGCGCAGCTCGCCCGTTCGACGTCACGGCGCGGCTTCGCCGCGACGCCCCTTCTTGCCCATGAGCGACCCAACCGCGCCACCGACCGACAAGCGCGCCCTCCGTGCCCGGATGCGGGCGGAGCGCGACCGCTTCATCGCGACCGGGCCGCCGCCGATTCCCGCTCCCGTAGAGTTCACCCAGGGACTGCGCCCCGGCATGGTGATCGCCAGCTACGCCCCGCTCGGCGGCGAGGCCGACCCGGCGGCACTCGTGACGGCGGCGGTGAGAAAAGGCTGCACCCTCGCACTCCCGTATGTGGTCGACCGCGCGACGCCGCTGCGGTTTCTGCGTTGGAACGGCGTCGCCCCGCTCGCGACCGGGCCCTACGGCCTGCGCGTACCACACGCCGACTGGCCCGAGGTCGCGCCCGACGTGATCCTGACGCCGCTGGTCGCGTTCGACGGCGCGCTCAATCGGCTGGGCCAAGGCGCAGGCCATTATGACCGCGCCTTTGCTGCCTACCCCGACGCGTGGCGGGTCGGGGTCGCCTGGTCGGTGCAGCGCGTCGAGACCCTGCCCGCGGATGCGTGGGACGTGCCCCTCCACAGCCTTGTCACGGAACGCGAATGGCTGACCCGGTAGAGCCGACATGGCGCAAGCCCTTCGGCGCGCTGTTTATTCTGGCGTTGATTGCGCTGTGGGCGGTGCTGGTGGTAAGCCTGTCGCATGTGGTCGGCGGGTGGCCGATCTGGGGGCAGACGGGGTTCTATCTCGGCACGGGGATGGTGTGGATTACGCCGCTGAAGCCGCTGCTAAGGTGGATGGAAGGCGTCAGCGCGCACGCGGGTAGCGGCGCTACTCGCGAGACGCGCAAGCCCGGCCAGCGTGGCGACGGCGCGCCATAGGGCGCGGCTTTGCCGCGACTGACGGCGCGGGTGAAGAAGACGATCACCTATGCAGGCGCGCCGCGGGCGAAGCCCGCGTCATGACGTCAGACGGGTTCGGCTGCGCCGACCCGCTGGCCGCGCTTGCGCGTCTCGCGAGTAGCTTTGCTACTTGCGTGCGCGCTGCGCGGTGGCGCGAGTGACGGGGCTCGAACCCGCGACCTCCGGCGTGACAGGCCGGCGCTCTAACCAACTGAGCTACACCCGCATTACCGCTGCGGAGGCGCGCGCACTATGCGACGCCCCCCACCCTGTCAACGCTCTTGGCGGCGGACCAGTGTTCCCTGCTCGAACAGGAAGCCCGCGATGTCGGGCTTGCCCGCCGCGCCCACCAGCGTCTGCAGGATGATGAGCAGCGGTACCGCCAGCAGCACCCCTCCCGTCCCCCAAACCCATCCCCAGAAGCTGAGCGAAATGAGGATCAGCACCGGATTGATCGTCAGCCGCCGCCCGACCACGAGCGGCGTCACCACATTCGCCTCGACGAGGTGGCACCCGACCATCACCGCGGGCGGGACCATCGCCCACCACAGGTCCGAAAAGGTCATCAGCCCGCCCAGCGCCATCAGGAACGCGGCGAGGAACGGCCCCAGATACGGCACATAATTGAGCAGCGCGACGATGCCGCCCCACATCAGCGGGAACGGCATGCCGATCATCCACAGCGCCGCCGCCACGATCGCGCCCAGCGTCAGGTTGATGAGCGTGATCGTGCCGAGATAAGCGGACACGTCATCCACCATCTCCTGAATGACGCGCGCGGTCGCCATCGCGCCGCCGAAGCTCGCCCGGCCGGTAATCGCGCGCTGCCGCAGCCGCGTCCATCCGGCGAGGAAGAAATATACGACCAGGATGCCGAAGAAGAGCTGGAGCACCGCGGCGGGGGCGCTGGTCGCGATCAGTTCCAGCATCGAGCTTGGCGGCGCGACGGGCGTGGCGGGGGTCTGGTGAACGGGCATCGTCGCGAGCCGCGACACCGTGCGGTTCGCATAGCGTACCAGCGTGGTGTAGAGTTCGACGATCGGCGCGAGGTTATGCTGGATGCGCGCGATCCGGTCGGGAAGCAGCCGGAAAAACGAGATGGCGGGCACCACGATCGCCGCCAGCGCGACATTGGCCGCGACCAGCACGGTCAGCACGCAGGTGAGCGAAGCGAGCGCGGCAGGCAGCCCGCGCCGCTCCAGCCATTCGAGCACCGGCACCAGCGCGACCGCGATCACCAGCGCGGCGGTGGTGGGAAGAAAGAACTCCGCCCCCGCCTTGAGCGCGAACGGCGCGCCGGTCGCGACGCCGAGCCCCGCCGTCAGCGTCAAGGCGGCGAGCAGCCGGTCGCGCCGCTGCGTGACCCGCTCGATGTCGGCGGCCCCGGCGAGCGGCAGGCCGAACGCGCCGG
>CAXTTU010000434.1:0-2512 GCA_964247225.1 uncultured Sphingomonas sp.
GCAGGTCGGCAGCGTCACCGATTGCTGGATGCGGTTCCAGTCGATCCTGAACAAGCTGGCGTCGACGGACAGCTTGCCGCCGCGCAGCCGGTTCTTTGATCCGATCTCGAAGCTGTTCACCGTGTCGGCCGCGTACGAGGCGGGATTACCGCTGATCCCGAGCGCGTCGAAATCGGCGGCGCAAGCGGCATAAGGGACGGGCGCATTCGCCCCGCCGGGGCGAAAGCCCTTGGCGTAGGTGGCGTACAGCAGCGCGTCGTTGGTCACCCGGTACGCTATGCTCGCCTTGGGCGTCAGCGGACGATCGCGCGTCTGGCCGCTGCCTTGCGTCCGACCATAATTTTGCGGGCCGTCCGCAAAGTTGGAGAATCGGTAACGGATGTCCGCGTAGCGGAGCCCGCCCGTCACTCCGAGCCGCCCGAAGGGCCGCCACGTCACCTCGCCGAACGCCGCGACCTGGCGCTCATGGGCAACCGACTGGTTCAGGTAACTCGATGTGCCGTCCGCGAGCGGGATCGGTCCGTCGGCCCCCGCCGCCTGCCCGAAATAGTCCGAGATCGAGGTCCCGAACAGCTGCCCGAACAACCGGTCGCCCAGCGGATCAAGCAGCCGCTCGCTGCTGAGCTGCGTCTGACCCTGGACGAACACGCCAGCCACCCAGTCGATCTTTCCCGTCGAGGATTTGGACTGGGCGCGCACCTCGCCCGTCCATATCCGCTGGCGGTTGGTGACCCGGCTGGGGCTGAGATAATAGCTCACGTCCGGGTTGACCCCATTGGGCAGGAGCAAGGTCGGCGGCGTCGCGCATCCGGTCACGCATGTCGGGTCCAGCGGCAGCGTCTGGTAATAGGAAAGGTCATAGATCGTCCCGTCATAGCCGGACAGGTTGTTGCGGCTGAAATGGGACGCATTGGCGGTAACGCTGACCGCGCCCAGATCGGCCTCGACCTTCAGCGACGGGAGCAGGAAATTGTCCTCCCTGCGTCGGTATTCCGGGCTCGAGTCGCGGAACAGGCCGCGGTCGGGACGCGACTGGCCCTCGACGAAGCGGTCGTCGTCCGCCGTGGCGCGGCGCTGGTAATAGAGCGCTGGCGTCACGCGAAGGTCCGGCGACACCTGCCAGGCCAGCGCGCCGCGCAGGGCGGTGACGGCATCCTTGTTGGTGTCGCGGTTGACGACGGTGCCGGCGAAGTCGGTCTTGCTGATCCAGCCCGCCGTTTCGCGCCGATAGGCGCTGACCCGGAAGCCGAGCGTGTCCGTCACAAGCGGCCCGCCGAGCGCGACCCCGGCCTCGTAACCGATACCGCCGTGGCGGGTGAACGACACTTCGCCGCGCCCATAGACCGAGTAGCGGTCGAGGCCGGGGGCAACCGGAATGTAGCGAACGGTTCCGCCTTCCGACCCGGCCCCGAACAACGTGCCCTGCGGCCCGCGCAGCACCTCCACCCGCTCGATGTCGAACAGCGCGGGCAGGGTCTCGTCCGATGATACGCCCAAATTGCGGATCTGGATCGGCGTCTCGTCAAGATAAATGCCGGTGGTGCCTGCGCCCGCGTTGGAGACGATGCCGCGGATCGCGACCTTGTTCGAACCGCTGTCGAACCGGAGCCCCGGCACGAACGCGGCGAGGTCGGCCAGCGACTTCACCCCGCGCCGGTCGAGCGCCTGCCGGTCAAAGGCGCTCACGCTCGCGGAGACACGCGACACGGGCTGCTCGGACCGGGTCGCGGTGACGACGATGTCCTCGACCTGACCAGCCCCGCCCGCCGGCCCGGCGGCGGCCGCCTCCGGACCGCTCGCGGCGGAACCCGCCTCGGCAGGGGTCGGTGCCGTGGTGGGCGAGGCGGCGGCGAGCAGCGCGATCAGCGAGGTGGCGGCACCAATGGCCATATGCGTCAAACATCCTTGCAATCGCGTGAGCCCGGGTGTCGGCACCGTGTCGCGTAGATTGGGTTAGCTTTACGCTAACGACGCACGGGGTGCCGCCTATGCTAGCTTCGCCGAGGCGCATCACCTCACCCGCGACCGACCGGCGAGCCGATCGAATCATTCAGCAATCGATCCGTGCGCGTGGACGTCGCTTCCGATGGCGAATCGGGCGGATCGGGGCGACTGGGACCCGGATCGCCGCGGATTGTCTTTGGCCGAACGGGTTCTTGCGCCCCCTCGCGGACAAAGCCGGGCAGCGTCTGACCGGCCCTTCGCCCGTTCAACAGACGACCATTTGTGGACAAGCCGGCGGCTGATTGTCTCGGCCTAGCTCACCTCGTTCATTCCCGTAACGCAAGTGTGTAGCGGCGACGATCCCCGGCTATGACCGAACCGCCTCGGACAAGCCCCTGAAACGACGCGTCCAGCACCGGCGGCGGCACGAACCGGCCCTTGTCGGTCGACCTCATCGCAAGGGCCACCGGACCGACGGCCTTCCGCCGTTCCGGGGCTGGGTCGGGCGCACTGGCTGGGGCGGCAGGATTCGAACCTGCGAATGGCGGCATCAAAAGCCGCTGCCTTA
>CAXTTU010000435.1:0-2511 GCA_964247225.1 uncultured Sphingomonas sp.
TATGCGGAGTGCCCATGCTCTGTCCGCCCGCCACCATCGTTCGTCCCGTTGCGCGCGTTGTCCTCCCGCAGGCGATTGCGAGGGGGACATGGGGCGAACTTAGCCAATCTCCGACCTGCCCAGGCACGTTGAGGAAACCGCATTCGAGCCTCAACTTCCTCAACTTCGTAGCGCCGGCGGGGGGGCGCAAAGAAGGTTGGTTCACGCGGAGGCGCGGAGACGCGGAGAGGGCACGCTTGTCGCGAGCGGCAAGTCCGCCGCGCAAGCGGCCTTCACTGCTTCGAAACATGGCGAAAGCCGCTGGCGCGGCGGAGATGGGGCCGGCGTCCGACGAACCTCCTCCGCGTCTCCGCGCCTCCGCGCGAACCGGCCTTCTTCCAAACCTCTTTGGTGCTGACCAGTGACCCCCCGCATCCTCATCATCGCCGGGTCCGATTCGGGTGGCGGCGCGGGCATCCAGGCGGACATCAAGACCGTGTCTATGCTCGGCGGCCACGCGATGACGGCGGTGACCGCCATCACCGCGCAGAACACGGTCGGCGTGCAGCGCGTCATGCCCGTGCCGCCGGACATGGTGCTGGCGCAGATCGCGTCCTGCGTGTCCGACATCGGCGTCGACGCGGTAAAGATCGGGATGCTCGGCAGCGCAGAGACGGCAAGGGAAGTGGCGGATTGGCTGGAGCGGGTGGATGTTCCGGTGGTGCTCGACCCGGTCATGGTCGCCACCAGCGGCGACACGCTCGCGGATGCGGCGACGGTGGCGCGGTTCGGGCGGCTGATGCGGCTTGCCTCTGTGGTCACCCCCAACCTGCCCGAACTGGCGGCGCTGGGCGGCGAGGCGGCGGTGCTCGCGCAAGGGTGTCACCTCGTCGTCAAGGGCGGGCATGGCGAGGGCTATTACCTCACCGACCGGCTGCTCTCGCCCGGCGGCGGCGAGCTGCGCCGGCTGGAGGGCAAGCGTTTCGACACCGACGAGACGCACGGCACCGGCTGCACCTTCGCCAGCGCGCTCGCCACCGCACTGGGCAAGGGCTATCCAGTTGGCGACGCGTTCGAGGTCGCGGTGCGCTTCACCCGCTTGTCGATCCTCGAAGCGCCGGGCCTTGGCGAGGGGCAGGGGCCGATGGGGCAACAGTTCGTCTACGAGTATCAGGACCCAGAGGAATGGCCGGGCGGCGACCAGGACTGAGGCATGAGAGGAACTGCCCCGCCCCCGTCGCGGGCGTCGACGAGGCGGGGCGCGGGCCGCTGGCGGGGCCGGTGGTGGCGGCGGCGGTGATCCTGCCTGCCCGCAACGTGCCGCGCGGAATCGACGATTCGAAGAAGCTGTCCGCCCCTGAACGCGCGCGGCTCTGCGCGCTCCTCCACGCCCGCGCCCGCGTCGGAGTCGGCATCGTCGAGGCGGACGAGATCGACCGGCTCAACATCCACTGGGCCACCATGAAGGCGATGACGCTGGCGGTCGAGGCGCTGGGCGACGCGCCCGCACATGTGCTGGTCGACGGCAATCGCCTGCCGCGCTGGGGTTTTAGGGCGACCGCGATCGTGAGCGGGGACGCGCTGTCGCTGTCGATCGCCGCCGCCTCCGTCGTCTCCAAGCACACCCGCGACCGGATCATGCTCGCGCACGCCGAATCGCACCCGCAATATGGCTGGCGCGAGAACAAGGGCTATGGCTGCCCCGCGCACCGCCGCGCGCTGTTCGAGCACGGGCCGACCCCGCTCCACCGGCGCAGCTTCGCGCCGGTCCGGGAGGCCGAAGCGATTCGGGCGGGCACCCGCCCGTTGTTCACCTCCGACGCGGAGCAAACGGCCGAGCCGTGCGCCTTTCCCGCCACACCCCTACCGATTGAGTCCGCTCTCCCCGACCAGACTCAACATCTAGCATCCGCCCGATTCGACCGGGGCGGTTAACCCGACCTCCACCTTTCTCGTTAACCATTGCGCGCTTGACGAGGACGGGGCTGGCGCGGTTTCCTCGTGCGCAGGGGGGATGTCGATGGGGCTGGTGCAACAGGTCGCGCGGGCGCGTGAGGAAGCGGTGCCGACGGTCGAGCCGCTGCCGCTCGACACGATCATCACCGGCGACTGCATCGCCCGGATGCGCGCGCTCCCGGCCAAGTCGGTCGACATGATCTTCGCCGATCCGCCCTACAACCTCCAGCTGCGCGACGAGCTGTTCCGCCCCGACGGCAGCCATGTCGACGCGGTGACGGACGCGTGGGACAAGTTCGACACCTTCGCGCATTACGACGCCTTCACCCGCGCCTGGCTTGCCGAGGCGCACCGGGTGCTCAAGGACGACGGCACGATCTGGGTAATCGGCAGCTATCACAACATCTTCCGCGTCGGTGCGGCGGTGCAGGATCTGGGCTATTGGATCCTGAACGATATCGTGTGGCGCAAGGCGAACCCGATGCCCAATTTCAAGGGCACCCGGTTCACCAATGCGCACGAGACGCTGATCTGGGCGGCGAAGGGCGAGCGGAGCCGCTACACCTTCAACTACCG
>CAXTTU010000436.1:0-2503 GCA_964247225.1 uncultured Sphingomonas sp.
AACGGCATGGGCGGCAACGCGGCGACGCAGACCATGGCGGTGACGGTGCGCGCGCTGGCGACCAACCAGCTGACCTCGTCGAACACCTGGCGGATGATCGCGCGCGAATGGTGGATCGCGAGCGCCAACGGGCTGGGGCTGGGCGTGCTGATGGCGATCGGGTGCCAGCTGGTGTACCACGACTTCTGGCTGAGCGTGGTGTTGTTCCTCGCGATGGTGCTCAACAGCCTGAATGCGGGGCTGTCGGGGGTGCTGATCCCGATCACGCTGGACCGGTTCCGCATCGACCCGGCGGTGACGTCGACGGTGTTCGTGACGACCATGACCGATGTGGTGGGGTTTTTCGTGTTCCTCGGGCTGGCGACGCTGTTCCATCTGCATTGAGGTTTGCGCACGCCGCGCCCACATCCGCCCCTGTGTTACACCTCACCAAGGTCGCGTTCGGGGCGACGTCGCTGGAGCAGCTCGACGCGCGATTGCAGGAGCGGGCGGCGGCGGGCGCGCTGTACCTGACCACGCGTTACCTGCCCAAGCGCCACACGGAAGTCGCGGGGCTCGGCTCGCTATACTGGATCGTCAAGCATCGGCTGGTGGCCCGTTCGGCGATCGTGTCGTTCGGCGAGGCGGAGGGCGGGCGCGTCGCGATCCACCTCCAGCCCGGGCTGGTGCTGGTCGAGGCGCGGCCCAAGCGCGCGCATCAGGGCTGGCGCTATCTCGAAGCGGCGGACGCCCCCGCCGACCTCGGCGGCGGCGCGAGCGGGGTGGAGGCGATGCCCGCCGAGCTGGTGGGCAAGCTGGCGGAGCTGGCGCTGATCTGATGCTCGCCTATCGCAGGCAAAGCCATACGCCACCGACAGCGAGTGCGATCGGGACGAAGAGGGCCAGCAACCCACCCGGCCAGCCAAACCGGTCCCACGCGGCAGCGACGGTCGCCTCCCACAACGCCTCGACGGCTTCTCCTCCAAGGGACTCCAGCAAGGCTCTGCTCCTAGTGCTCGGCCCCGCACGCCACCTGCCCGCCCGCGGGCGCGGTGACGGTGCATTTGGCGGGTCCGGTGACGGTGACCCTGCCTAGCCCGGTGTCAGTCACCTGCGCGGTATAGCGCGCCGCCGCGCGCGTCTCGCCCGAGCCGTCGAGCCGTACCGTCAAGTCATTCGCGACCAGCGCGCCCGCGTCTATCGTACCGGGGCCGTCCGTGAGCAGCCGCGCGCGCCCTGCATGGCCCGCCAGCGTGATGCTGCCCGCGCCGATCACCGTCGCCGCCAGCTGGTCCGCCTCCGCCGCCGCCACGGTCAACACCCCCGCGCCGGTCACCGACAGGTCGACCCGCTGCCCCCGCGCGCGGTCGAGCGTCACCTCCGCGCCCGGTCCGACCAGCAGCGTGCGGACCGCGCCGGTCGACAGCCTCACCACCGCCGGCGCGTCGGCACGCCGCGAGGGGCCGCGCTCGCTCCATTGCCCGACGCGGTAGCGCACCGCCAGCGTTTCGCCCTCCGACACGATCTCGACGCGATCGAGCAGCGCCTGGCCCGCGTCCACCGCGGCACCCGGCGAGGCACCGGTGTGGATCTCGACCCGGAACGGCCCGTCGACGCGCACCCGATCGAAGCTGCCCACCGAATAGCTGCGCGACGCCGCCCCCGCCGTGCCCGGCACGAGCAGCAAGGCGAGGAGCGTCAGCGCCCGCACCGGACCTCGCCCGATCCCGCCTTGCTGATCTGGCACCGCGCTGCTTCGCCCAGGTCGACATCGCCCGATCCGGCCAGGCTGACCGTCGCCGCGCCGGTCACCTCCGCGGTGACGTCGCCCGAGCCCGCGACCTCGACATTGGCGTCGGCGACCTTGAGGTGGCGCGCGTCGACATCGCCCGAGCCGGAGACCGACACCTTGAGCGAGCGCGCCTGCCCCGCCAGTGCCATGTCCCCTGACCCCGAGATCGACAGGTCGAGCATGGCCACGCGGAGCGCTCGCACCGACAGGTCGCCCGAGCCGGTCGTCGCGCCGCTGAACCGGTCGCCATCGACATGGTCGATCGCGATGTCGCCCGACCCGGTCACGCGCGCGTCGCTGATCCGCGGCATGGTCACGAACACTGTGGTCTTGCGCCCGACCCCGAACGAGAAGCCCGGCATGCGCCCGACGGTCAGCGTCGCGCCGTCGCGGACCACACGCAGCTTGTCGAGTTCGCCCGGATCACCCTCCGCGCGGACGGAGAAGCCGGTGCCGGTCGATACTTGCACGTCATCCGAGCCGGCCAACTCCACCCCGGTGAAGTCCGCCACCGCGAAGCTGCGCGCCGGGCCCGACCCGCTGCCGGGCACCCCCGGCGTGTCCGCCGCGCTATGCCCGCACGCGGCGAGTGGCAGGGCGGCGGCGAGCATCAGGCGGCGCATGGGCGTTCTCCGTCCGAGGTGTATTGACTGCATACCACACCGGTTCCCGATGCAAGTCAAGCCTGCTTGCCGAGCGCGCCGATCAGCCAGTCGTGGAACAGCTTCACCG
>CAXTTU010000437.1:0-2489 GCA_964247225.1 uncultured Sphingomonas sp.
CCACCGTGTCGCCGATCGCCGCGCCCAGCATCATCAGCCCCATGATCGACGTGCCCGTGACGGACGCGCCGTCCTTTTCCACCCGGACCTCGACCGGCAGCGTCGCGGCGAGCGTGACGAACTTGGCGGACGCGCGGGCGTGAAGGCCGCGCCGGTTGGCGATCATGACCTCGCGCGCGACCCGCGTCACGCCGCCGCCTCGCCCAACACCTCTGACGCGACGGAGATGTATTTGCGCCCCGCCTCGCGCGCGGCGGCGACCGCGGCGGTGACGCTCATCGCCTTGCGCGCGGATTCAAGGCGGATCAGCATAGGGAGGTTGATGCCCGCGATCACCTCCACCCGCCCGCGTTCGAGCAGCGAGATGGCGAGGTTCGACGGCGTCCCCCCGAACAGATCGGTGAGCAGGATCACGCCACGCCCGGTATCGACGTCCGCAATCGCGGCGGCGATGTCCGCGCGGCGGACCTCCATGTCGTCCTCCGGCCCGATCGCGACCGCGCGGACAGCCGCCTGCGGGCCGACCACATGCTCCATCGCGCGGACGAACTCTTCGGCGAGCCGGCCGTGCGTCACCAGCACCAGCCCGATCATTCGTGTTCACTCATGGCCGAACCGGCGCACCTTCCAACGAGTCCTGCGGCGCGGCCCCGAGGTCGCGATGCACGACCGTGGGGGAAAAGCCGCGATCTTGCAACCACCGCCCGAGCCGGTCGGCCACATGGACCGAGCGATGCCGCCCGCCGGTACAGCCGATCGCGACGGTGATGTACGCCTTGCCCTCCGCCCGGTAGCGCGGGACCAGTAACGCGAGCAGCTCCTCGATGCGCCCGATCGCCTCCGGATAGGCAATGTCGCCTGCAACATAGGCGGCGACGTCCGCGTCCAGTCCCGTCCCGGGACGAAGCTCGGGCACCCAATGCGGATTGCGCAGGAAGCGCATGTCGAACACCAGGTCGGCGTCGAGCGGCAGTCCGCGCGAGAAGCCGAAGGACATGACCCGCAGCGTCGGCTCGCTCACGCCCTCGCGCGCGAAGCTCTCGCGGATGCGTCGGGCCAGCGTGTGCGAGGACAGCGCGGTGGTGTCGATCAGCCGGTTTGCCCAGCGGCGCAGCGGCGCGAGCAGTTCGCGCTCATGCGCGATGCCGTCACGGGCGGGGCGGTCGAGCGCGAGCGGGTGGCGGCGGCGCGTCTCGGCATAACGCCGCTCGAGCTCCGCGCCCGCGCAGTCGAGAAACAACATGCCGACGTCGTGGCCCTGCTCGGCCCGGAGCGCTTCGGCGCGCGCGATGATGCGCTCGGGCGCGAAGTCGCGGGTGCGCGCGCCGAAGCCGACGGCGAGCGGTCGCGGCTCGCCCGCGCCGACCGGCTCGGGCGCGGCGAGGAGGCGGTCGAGCAAGGGAAGAGGCAGGTTGTCGACCGTCTCCCAGCCCAGGTCTTCCAGCGTCTTGAGCACGGTCGACTTGCCCGCGCCCGACATGCCGGTGACGAGCAGGATCTCCTGCGGCCCGGTGCTCATGCCGTGAGCAGCCTGAGCATGTGCTCGACCTTGATGGGAGCGGAGGCCTCCACCGCCGCCGCCGTCATCGCGGCAATGCGGTGCCCGTCAATCACGCGCTCCTCGACCGCGTCGGGCATCCGCTCGGGCGCGCCAATTCGGACCGCCAGCGCGACCTTGGCCTTCTGCATATAAGGTACGGTCACGATGCCCACTCCACGTACCTCCAACAGCCCGGCAATCGTGGCGGGCGCACACGCATACAGACCATCGGGCTCGATGCTCACCCTCGTCTGGTCGTCCGCGATCAACACCGCGCCGCGGTCGATCAGTCGCAGCGCGAGGTCGGACTTGCCCGATCCCGAAGGTCCTTCGATCAGTACCGCCCAACCCCCGATCGCGACGCTGGTTGCGTGGAGGAGCGTCACGCCGTGCGCGCCAGCGGCAGGCGAACGACGAAGCGCGCGCCGCTCAGCCGGTCCTCGCGCGCTTCGGCGGTGATTGCGCCGCCATGCCCATCGACGATCGTCCGCGCGATGGCGAGACCGAGCCCGGAATGCTGGCCGAACGCCTCGTCCGACGGGCGGATGGACTGAAAGCGGCGGAACACCGCCTCGCGTTCTGCCTCGGGCACGCCCGGGCCCTCGTCCTCAACCCGGATCTCCGCATCGCCGTCCTCGACCCGTGCGGCGACGCTGATCAGCCCGTCATCGGGCGAGAAGGAGAGCGCATTGTCGACCAGGTTCTCGAATACCTGCTCCAGCCGCGCGCCCTCGCCCGCAACCACCAACGGCTCGGCCGTGCCCCGGTCGTAACGGAGTCGCACCCCACGCGCGATTCCGCGGGTCAGCCGCTGGTCGACGAGGCCGACGAGCAGCGCGTCGAGGTCCACCGGCTCGAACTTCGCGCGGCTCAGCTGCGCATCAAGCCGCGACGCCTCAGAGATGTCGGTGATCAACCGGTCGAGCCGGTGGATGTCGTCGCGCACAAT
>CAXTTU010000438.1:0-2486 GCA_964247225.1 uncultured Sphingomonas sp.
TCGCGGCGGTGACCGGATCGAGCTCGCCCTTGAGGTGCCGGGCGACGCCGCTGTCAAGGAAGGCGCGCCCGGCGGCGATCTGCGTGCGCGCGTCGGCGAGCTTGAACTGCGTGTTCTGGAACGCGAACAGCGGCTGGCGGAACGCGTGACGCTCCTTGGTGTAGGTGAGCGTCAGCGCCAGCGCGCGTTCCATCATCGCCTGCGCCATGGCGGCGATGACCAGCCGCTCCTGCGCGAGCAGGTCGCGCATCTGCTCGAAGCCCTGCCCCTCCTCGGTGCCCAGCAGGTTGGCGGCCGGGACCCGCGCGCCCTCGAGGAACAGCTCGGACGTGTCCTGCGCCTCCCGCCCCATCTTGTTCAGGTTGCGGCCACGGGCAAAGCCCGGCGTCGACGCTGCCTCGACCACCAGCATCGAGATCCGGTCGCCCTCCGTCTTGCAGGCGAGCAGGATCAGGTCGGCGGTCTGGCCGTTGGAGATGAAGGTTTTCTGCCCGTCGACGATATAGTGCTCGCCGTCGCGCACCGCGCGGGTGCGGATGCCGCGCAGGTCCGATCCGGCACCCGGCTCGGTCATCGCCAGCGCCAGCACCAACTCGCCTGAGACGACCTTGGGCAGCCACTCGCGCTTCTGCTGTTCGGTGCCGAAATGAACGAGGTAGGGCGCGGCGAGCGCGCTGTGCACCGGCGCGCCAAAGCCCTCCAGCCCGAGCCGCCCGATCTCCTCGATCACCGCGAGTTCATAACGAAAATCGGCCCCGACCCCGCCATAGGCCTCCGGCACCGAAGGCGCGAGCAGTCCGGCAGCGCCCGCTTCGAGCCAGAAATCGCGATCGACGACGCCCTGCTCGCGCCACCGCTCGAGCGCCTCGGGCGGCGCGTGCCGCTCGAAGAAGCGGGCCGCGGTCTCGCGGAACATGGCCAGGCTCTCGTCGTCGCTCTCGCTGACGTGCGCACCTGCGGTCATCGCGCCACCGGGCCAGATCGATCGTGTCGCATCGTTATCTCGCTTCCAACCGTCAGCCGAACACCGATGCGGCCATCGGCATCGCCTGCCAGAAGGTTCGAAGTGCGGAGTCCGGGTCATCGACGACGCCGCTTTCTTGGCCGAAGATCATGGTCGCGCGGCGGACGGCTTCGAACGGCGGCCAGGCCGTCTCGTCATTTCCCGGTTCGCCGGTCGTAGCGAAGCCGATCAGGGCCTGCGAGAAGCGCTCGGCGAGCCGCACGCTTTCCGGATCGCCCGCCCCCAGCAGCGGATCCTGCAGGTTCTGGAAGGTGGCTGCCACGTCGGTGCCGTGCGCCGCGCCGAACACGCCGCCAAAGCCCGGTGTTGTCCAGTCCCAGCGATACACATAGACGGGCGATCGGTCGACACCCGCCATCAGTTCGGCTTGCCGGTGCGCGTAGCGGCGGAAGCCGGCATCGGTGACGATCTCACCGAGCAGGAGATAGGGTGATTTGCCGGGACGTGCACGGCCATACAGGTCGAGCAGCTCAGCCGAGGCAGCGCCATATCGCTGGTCGACGACGCCACGCATCGCCTCGGGCGCGAGCGTGGTGTCGGGGTAGAGGAATGCCGCGTCGTCCAGCGTGGTGCCCACGATCACGGGTACGTCGGCCGTCTCGCCGCTCCTGATCGCGTCGTCGAGCTGGAGCGGCAGAGCGGGGCCGAGCACCGGATCGAACAGGTGCAATCCGCATTTCACGCTTGCCTTGATGAGGGTCATCCAGTCCAGCGCCACCAGGCCGGCGAGGTCGCCCTCCTCCATGCCCAGCTCCGCCAATAGCGTCGCTGTCACGGCCGCTCCCTCTTCCCTGGTCTTGACCCGCAGCAGCGACCCGCTCTGGATGATCGCGCGGGCAAACAGGCCCCGTGCCGCGGGCATCGCGAGAAGACAGCTCACCTTCCACCCGCCGCCGGATTGGCCGATGATCGTCACGTTGTCCGGGTCGCCGCCGAATGCCGCGACGTTCTCCCTCACCCATCGGAGCGCGGCGACCAGATCGAGCAGACCGGTCAAGCCGGAAGAGGCGAACTCCTCCGAGGCGGTCATGTTGCTGAGGTCCAGAAAGCCGAGAACGTTCAGCCGGTGCGTCACGCTGACCACCACCAGGTCGCCCTTCGCCGCGAGCTGCGCCCCGTCGTAGAGCGGCAAATTCCCTGATCCCGCGCCGAAGCCGCCGCCGTGCAGCGACACCAGTACGGGCCGCTTGCCGCCGTCGCCGACCGTCGGCGTCCACAAGTTGAGGTAGAGGCAATCCTCTCCCATTCCCCCCATGGAGCAGGAGAAATTGAACTGGAGCAGGTTCGCGAAGGTGATCAGCGGGTCTGTGGGCGACTGGGGCGAGGCGGCACCGTAGCCGAAGCACGGCCGGGCGCCGCTCCACGGCTCAACTGGCCGAGGGGGCATGAAGCGGTTCGCGCCGGAGGTCGGCGCTCCGTACGGCACCCCCTTGAAGGATCGTACCGATCCGTGATCGAGACC
>CAXTTU010000439.1:0-2481 GCA_964247225.1 uncultured Sphingomonas sp.
AGCGACGGCCTGTCCGGCACCTCGTTACGATAGCGATCGCGCCCCCGCGCGCCCGAGCCGCTCGACCCCGTGACGTCGCCGACGCCGATTGCGGTCACCCAGCGCTTCGCCGAGCCGATCGCCACCGCCGAGGCGATCGCGCACTGGCTGGGCGAACTGACCCGCCGCCTCGCCCATGCGCTCGCCGAGGCCGGGCAGGGCGCGCGCGCGGTGGAGCTGGTCGCGGCGCGCGTTGACGGGGTGCCGCAAAGCCTGCGCGTCGGCTTCGCGCGCCCGACCCGCGAGCCTGCGCACATGCTGCGCCTGGCCGTGCGCCGGATCGAGGAGATCGCGCCCGGCTATGGCATCGACGCGCTCACCCTCCACGTCCGCCGCGCGGACCCGCTCGGCCCCGAGCCACTTGCCCCGCGGTTGGCGGAGGACTCGGCCCCCGACCTCGCGCCGCTGGTCGACGCGCTCGCCAACCGGATCGGGGCGGAGCGGTTGTGGCGGGTGACTCCGGTCGAGTCGGACGTGCCCGAACGCTCGGTTGCTTCGGCGCCCCCGCTCGACCCGCCCCCCGACGCCGCGCGTGCGCTTCGCGCCGACGACGTGCGCGGGCTCGACCGCACCGCACCCGACCATCCCTGGCACCCGCGCTGGCCCCGCCCCGCGCGCCTCCTCCCCCGCCCCGAACAGGTCGACCATGTCCTTGCCGAACTCCCCGATCAGCCGCCCAAGCGTTTCACCTGGCGCGGGCGCACCCACCTCGTCGTTCATGCCGACGGGCCCGAGCGGATTGCGGGCGAATGGTGGCGTCGCCCCGCCGAGCGGCAGGCGGTGCGCGACTATTTCCATGTCGAGGACGAGGCGGGCGAGCGCTTCTGGCTGTACCGCCGCGGCGACGGGCTGCGTCCCGAAACGGGCGACCTCTGCTGGTTCATGCACGGTCGCTACGTCTGACCGGCGATTAGCGGCGGGCGTCGATGGCCCGGACGTGGCCCGCGGCGGCGTAGGCGAGGATTTTGCGGTCGGCGGTGACCAAGGGGCAGCCGAGTGCCCGGGCGGTAGCGATGAGGATGCGGTCGGCGGGGTCGCCGTGAATGGGAGGAAGAAGTTCGCCTGCTTCAGAGCCGATCTCAGGCGTCAGATTAGCGATGGTCACGCCCGCCATCGCCAACAAACGCCTCACCCAAACGCGCATCGGCGATCCAAGGTCAAGTTTGCCTTTATCGACCAGCATCGAAGCTTCCCAAGTGCTAATCGGGCTGAACAGGACGGAGCTAGCGCTTGTTTCACCTCGGATAACCTCGGCGGCATTTCTGCCGATCCTAGTCGGCTCCATAGTAAGCCAGATCAGGACATGAGTATCGAGCAAAATCAATCTTTTGGCTCCCATTCGCCCTTTTCGGCGTCCCAAAGCCCATCATATGCCGGTGCCGACGGGTCACAATCGAAGCGATATGCCGGTGATGCCAGACACCCGAACAGGCTGTCAGGGTCGGGCATGCTGTTGACCGGCGGTCGCAGCACTCCCACGACTTTGCCGCGCCGCGTCAGCTCGATCGGCTCCCCATCCCGCTCCATCTCGCTGATGAGCCGCTCACATTTTGCCTTGAATTCGGCGATGCCGACCATCTTGCCCATGATGTGCCTCCAATCTGATCATCTTGGATAGTCAGTTCGGCAATCACCGTCCATGACCTATTGCGAACTCCAAGCCACCAGCAACTTCTGTTTCCTGCGCGGCGCGTCCTCGCCCGAAGAGCTGTTCTCCACTGCCGCGCTCATGGGCATGCCCGCGCTCGGCGTGGTGGATCGCAATTCGGTCGCGGGGCTGGTGCGTTCGCTGGTTGCGGCGGAGCAGGTTTCGGCGCAGCACGCCCCCATTCGCCTGATCGCCGGTTGCCGCCTCGACCTCGTCACCGGCGCGTCCGTGCTGGTTTGGCCCGAGGACCTCGCCGCCTGGTCGCGGCTTGTGCAGCTGTTGAGCCGGGGTAATGCGCGCGCCGATCCGAAAGCGGGCGAGAAGGGCAAGTGTTTCCTGCACTGGGAGGATGTGGCCGCCTTTGCCGACGGCCTCGTCGCCTCGCTCGTGCCCGGCCCGGATGGTGCGGACGAGGAGGAACTGCGCTGGATGGCGGACATCTTCGATCGCCGTCGCGGGCACGTCTGCCTCACGCATCAGCGTCGCCCGGGCGACAAGGCGCGGCTTCACCGCATCGCGGGGCAAGCGCGTCGTCACGGCCTCCGGCCGCTCGCCACCGGCGACGCTTTATACCACGATCCCGACCGCCGCCCGCTGCACGACGTGGTCACCGCGATCCGCGAGAAGCGCAAGATCGACGCGCTCGGCCTCAAGCGGGAGCGTTCCGCCGATCGCTGCCTTCGTCCACCGCAGGAAATGCAGCGCCGCTTCGCCGCGCATCCGGATGCGCTGGCGGCGGTGGAGCGCATCGTCGAACGCTGCACTTTCTCGTTGCGCGAGCTCAAGGACCAGTA
>CAXTTU010000440.1:0-2472 GCA_964247225.1 uncultured Sphingomonas sp.
TAGTTGGCGAAATTGGGGTCGGTCTGCATCGCGCCGAACGCAAACAGCTCGCGCAGCACGAGGTCGATCAGCGCCGCCGCCGCCCCGTCGCGGACCGGTTGCGGCGCGTCGACCAGCGTCTCCACCGCGACGCCCTCGACGAAGCTCATCGCCAGCACGCGCGCGGTGGTGAGGTCGGGGTCCGGCACCGGCACCTCGTACCGCCCGTCGCCCGCGAGCAGCTTGCCGAACCGCAGCATCTCGTCGCGCTCGCGCAGGTAATCCGCTTCTTCGCGCAGCTGCGCCTTCGCCTCGGCGAGCAGCGGCGCGAGATCGATCTCGCGCGGGAGGAGCCCCGACACGCGCAGCAGGGTCGCGACATTGTCGATGTCCGCGTCGATGCTCTCGGCCACACCCGGATACTGGACCTTGACCGCGAGCGCGCGCCCGTCGCGCGTCGTCGCGCGGTGGACCTGCCCGATCGAGGCGGCGGCGATCGGCGTCGCGTCGAACCGCGCGAACCGGCCTCGCCAGTCGCGGCCCCACTCCGCCGCGAGCACGCGGTTGAGCTGGTCGGGCGGCATCCGCTGCGCTCCCGACCTGAGCCGGGCGAGGATGTCGGCAAGCTCGGGCGGGAGCAGGTCGCCCGCGTCCATCGAGATCATCTGCCCGAGCTTCATCGCCGCGCCGCGCAGGTGCGCGAGCTGGTCGGCGACGCGCGTCATGTTGGCGGGGGTGAGCAGCAGGTCGCCGATCCGCGGCCGCTCCCCGCTCGCAATCCGCCGCGCGCCCTCGCTCAGCACACCGCCCGCGACCCCGCCCGCCAGCCGCCCGAACGCGCCGAGCCGCTGAAGTCGCCCGCTCGGCACGGCGCGGCCGCGATCGTCTGGTTGGTCGGGGATGGGACACCTCAGGGCGGCAGGGATACGCCGGCGCGACAATGCCGGGCGTGCGGGTCACGTTCCGTCCATGCGACGATTGCCGGACGAGCCCGGACTGGCGGGAGATGCGTCAGTTCGACGGCCAGGGCGTCTTGGTCAGCACGATGGAGTCGTGGGAGGGTTGGCGCGAGCGATACATCCGACCTGCCGACCGTGGAGGCCGCCATCGCCAAGGCGATCGCCACGCGCGGGAAGTCTGGCGCGCTGAAGCAGCCGCGGGAGCGGCGTGAGGTAAGCCGGCGGCTGAAGCGGAGGGGCAATGAGTCGTGGCCGCACGTCGATCGGCGTGAAACCGACGTCAACATTCCGCCGTATGACAGTGAACCGCGCGGCACCGGACAGGGGCGATCCTTGATCGAGCAAGCACTCCCGTACCAGCTCCAGGCCAGAACAACCTATGTTATCGCCAGCGATGACGTTCGTTGCTCCATAGCGCTGCCCGTGTCGCACCAGACGGGGGCGGTAAAGGTGCCCCCCGATGGTTGACGTAGCCGGCTGCCACATCCTTGTGGTTGAGGACGAATATATGCTCGCCGAAGACCTTCGCACCGAGCTCGAGGACGCGGGCGCGGTGGTGATCGGGCCCGAGCCCTCGGTCAGCCGCGCCTCCGCGCGGGTAGTGGGCGAGCAACGGATCGACTTCGCGGTGCTCGACGTCAATCTCGGCGGCGAAACGGTGTTTCCGGTCGCGGACGCGCTGCAGGCCCGGCGCGTGCCGTTCGTGTTCGCGACCGGCTATGAGAAGCAGATCCTCGGCGACCGCTATCCGGATGCGGTGCGGTGCGACAAGCCCGTCGACTTCCGTGATCTGCTGCGCGCCCTGGAACGGGTCGGCAATCGCGACAGGTCCGAAGTCTGAGGGCGCATCGGTCGCTCAAAGCCCTTTGACCAGCGCGTCGATCGCGACGAGCTGTTCGAGCAGCGGCGCCAGCTCGCCGAGCGGCCAGGCGTTGGGGCCGTCGGACAGCGCGTGGTCCGGGTCGGGGTGGGTCTCTAGGAACAGCCCCGCCACCCCCGCTGCCACCGCCGCGCGCGCGAGCAACGGCACGAAACGCCGCTCGCCCCCCGACCGGTCGCCCATGCCGCCGGGCAGCTGCACCGAATGCGTCGCGTCGAACACCACCGGGCAGCCGGTCTCGCGCAGGATCTCCAGCGCGCGCATGTCGGAGACAAGGTTGTTGTACCCGAACGACACACCGCGCTCGCAAACGGTGAAGCGGTCCGCATCCAGCCCCGCCGCCGCTGCCGCGTCGCGCGCCTTGGCGACCACCTGCAGCATGTCGCGCGGGGCCATGAACTGCGCTTTCTTGATGTTGACCGGCTTGCCCGACGCGGCGACCGCGGCGATGAAGTCGCTCTGCCGCGCGAGGAAGGCAGGCGTCTGCAGCACGTCGACCACCGAAGCGACCGCCGCGACCTGATCCGGCGCGTGGACGTCGGTCAGCACCGGCAGGCCGATCTCCGCGCGCACCTTCTCCAGGATGCGTAGTCCTTCGTCGAGCCCCGGCCCGCGGAACGAGCGGCCCGAGCTGCGGTTCGCCTTGTCGAACGA
>CAXTTU010000441.1:0-2470 GCA_964247225.1 uncultured Sphingomonas sp.
CAGCCCGTCGCGGCGCACCGCCACATGCCACACGGTCGCGGCGATGTGCAGCAGCACCAGCGCGTACACCGCCCACTGCCCGGCGAGGTGGAGCGTCGTCGCGACCCGGTTCAGCGCTTCGTCCTTGGGGAAGCCCGGGATCGAGAGGATGCCGAAATAGCTGACCGGCTTGCCGTTGCCGCTCATCAGATAGCCCGACACGGGCATGGCGAAGAAGATGAAGTACAGCAGCCAGTGGCTCGCCTGACCCAGAAACGCCAGGACCGGCCCCGCGCCGTCCTGCTCGGGCGGCGCATGGTGCCGCGCGCGCCAGAACAGCCGGACCACGATCAGCATCCAGATCGTCAATCCGACCGAGCGGTGGAACACCAACACCGTCGCCTGCTCCGGCCCCTTGGGCAGCGACACCGCCACCCAGGCGAGCGGCAAGATGCTGAACACCAAGGCAACCGTAACCCAGTGCAACGCCTGCGCGGTGCGGGTGTAGCGGGCCGTCAGATCGCTTCGGTTCATGCAGGACACTCCCAGGATCGATGCTCGACGACTAACGTGTGACAATCGCGAACGCGGTCAGGGCCTAAGATCAGGCGGCCCCCATCGATGTCACCGTCGCACCGGCGTGAGGCCGAGCAGAAGCGCGTACACCACCACCGGCGGTCGCACCGCGTCATGGCCGCCGTTCAGCCCGGCGGTGCGGTTGAGCTGCGAAGCGGCCATCAGCAGCTCGCCCCGGTCGCTGATCCACATCGCGTCGGGCCAGGCGAGGCGCGGGTCGGCGATCAGCGTCGCGATCTTGCCCTCGGGGCTGACCGTCAGGATGCGCGAGCGGTCGGTGTCGCTGAAATACATGGTCCCGCTCGCGTCGATGGCGGTGCCGCCGGTTGTCGGCGTCGCGGCGATGTGCTGGACATGGCGCGGCAGCTCAGCCGCCTGTGCGGGATCATCGAGGAGGCGGGTCTCGATGCGTGACAGGCCGCCATCGCAGGGCTGGAAGTAGAACCACCGGCCGTCCGGCGAGACTTCGAGCTGATCGGCCTGCACGAACACGGGGTGCCCTTGCGCGTCGCGCAGCACGCGACCTTCGGCGCGTATCGGCCCGCGCGCGGTTGTGCTCGGATCGCCGTCTAGCACGCGCCGGGCGTGTCCCGTCGTGAGGTCCAGCACGATCAGCCCGGCCTGGCGCGAGTCGGTGAGGTAGGCGCGCTCGCCGTTGAACCGCACGTCATCGACGAAGCTGCGCGGCTTGACCGCTTGCGCCAGGTCGTAGATGCGGCTGACCTTGTCGGTCACAAGGTCGATGCGGATCAGACGTGCCGCGCCGGGCACGGACGGCTTGCCGATGCTCGGGCTCCCGCTGTCCACAACCCAGAGCGCACCGTCCGGGCCTACGCGAACGGCGTTCACACCGATAAAGTGCCCATCGGGCGGGCCCGCCGTGTTCCATGTGGCGTCAGGATAGGGGACGGGCTTGCCGTCGCGCGCCTCGATCAGGCGCAGCTCGCCGGGGTGGCGCGGCTGCACCGGCAGAAACAGCCGTCCCGCCTTGCTCTGCGTCACGCCGTTGGTGACGAGGTCCGAGGAGAAGATCGGGCGCAGGCCGCTCCGTGCGCGCGCGAAAAGCGGAGCCGCGCCTACGAGGAGGCCGACGAGCGCGATCAACGGGATCATGGGCCGCTTTCCGACGCGGCTGAGAACTGTTCCAATGTTCATTGCTTGTCTCCCGACGGTCGAGCACTAACCGTCGCCCAGTGCAGCGCCTGCGCGGTGCGGGTGTAGCGGGCCGTCGGATCGCCTCGGCTCATGACGGACACTCCCAAGGTCAGTACTCAAAAACTTTGCGTGATGATCAAGAACTCACATGCGACCCGCGTCGGTCAGAGCTTAGATCGAACCGACTTCGGGCACGTATCGGCCCACCTCGATCCGGTCGTACAGATGCGCGGCGGAGTAAGGACTATGATGGAGGTAAGCTTCGGCCTGATCGAAACTGTCGACTTCCAGCAACGTCAGCCAGCCAATCCTCTGGCCATTCCGGTCCTGGATCGGCCCGGCCAGGCGAATATGCTGGTGCGGCTGGCCAAGATGCTCGTTGAAACCGGCCTGAAGAGCCGCTGGACTGGAGTCGACCCCCGACCGAAATAACCCTGTCAAAGCAAACAGCATGACTTCCTCCTTGGTTGCGCGCGGGCGGACGCTGGTGGGGATACGCCCCCGCCCGCGCCGACTGGCTTGCTTCGCAGCCGGTCACAGCAATGGCGGCACGGTCTTGTCGATCGGCACCGCGATCACGGTCGGGCCGTGGTGGTCGAGCGACGCCTTGAACAGGTCGGCCGCCTCGTCCGCGCTTCCCGCGCGCTCGGCCTTGCAGCCGTACCCGCGCGCGAGCTGCACGATATCGACGGGTGGCAGGTCGAGCCCGGGGACGCCCGGTGTCTGCTCCTCCTTCGCGAAAGCCTTGAGGATCGCATAC
>CAXTTU010000442.1:0-2443 GCA_964247225.1 uncultured Sphingomonas sp.
CCGCGCACGCGCCGCGTCGCGCTGCTCCCCAGTCGGTCGCGCCGCGTGTCGTGCCGTCGGCCAGCCCACCCGTCGAGCTCGCCACCCGCGAGCGCCCGACGCCCGCCCCGACACCCCGCGTCGAGACCGCCGGCCCTCGCCCTGCCCCCGAGCCCGTGCGGGTCGCGGCGGCAACCCCGCCTCCGCTGCCCACCGGCGCGTCCCCGTCACCAACAAGGAGCAACGATGACCAGCCTCCCAAGCGCAAACGGGCCGACCGGCGCGGCGCGATCGACGCGATCCAGGCGCTGCAGTTGCGCTAGCCTCGCGCTCGCCGCGCTGCTCGCGCCCGCAGCTTGGGCGGACCCGCTGCCCGATCCTGCACCCGCCGCGATCACCGCCGCTCCGCGCGTCGATGCGCAGAGCTCCGAGATGCCCGGTGCCGCCGACATGGTCGAGCCGATGGCGGCGGGCGCGGACGGGCTGACGCTGACCGCGGGCGGCGCGGTGTGGAGCGGGCGGTTTGGCTTTGCGACGCGCAGCACCATCCTCTCCGACTCATTCGACGCACGCTATCGCGCCGGGCCGGTGCGGATCAGCGGGACCGTGCCGTTCCTCTCAATCACCAGCGACGCGGCGATCTTCACCGGCATCGACGGCACGCCCTTGGTCGCGGCACCCGGCGCGGCGAGCCTCGGGCTCGGGCGGCGGCGCAGCGGGCTGGGCGACCTGACGCTGGGCGCGGGCGTGTCGGTGCTGCGCGAGGACAAGGACGGCGTCGACGTGTCGTTGTCGACCCGGATCAAGCTCCCCACCGCCTCCAACCGCCAGCTCACCACGGGGCGCACCGACGCAGCGTTCGGCATCGAGGCGAGCAAGGCGTTCGGCCGCGTCGCCCCGATCCTCAGCTTCTCCTATCGCAGCTTCGGCGACACCGCCATCTGGCGGCTGCGCAGCGGCGTCGCGGGGTCGGTGGGGGCAAGCTACCTCGTCGGGGCGGGCACGGTGGTGCTGCTCACCTATGACTTCGCCGAGCGCACCAGCACCTATATCGGCCCGTCGAACCAGGTCGTGCTGGGCGCCTCGCGGTTGATCGGCCAGCGGCTGCGGCTGACGGCGTATGGTAGCGCGGGGCTGTCGTCGGGAGCGGCGGATGTTGCGGCGGGGATTTCATTGGGCTTGCGGTTCGGCGCAGCGCGGCAGCCGGCCACGTCCGGCTGACTCGCGCAAGCCCGGCCGACGAGTGGCGGAGCCAGCTCGTCCGACGTCATGGGATTTACTCCCATGACGGGCCGATTGGTAACGATGTAAACCAATGCCACCCCACCACGCCCGCCGCGGGCAAAGCCCGCGTCGTCAGACGGGTTCGCTGCGCGACCCGCTGGCCGGACGCGCCCGAGTCTTGCAGCGGCACGCTGCATGCCGGGCTGCGTCAGAACGGCAGCCACTTACTATTCTTGGTGAATTTCATATACCCGACATTCACCCCCGCGCGCCAGCCGACGCCGAGCCGCACCGGGATCAACACCACATGCCCGCGCCGCAGATAGCTCGCGGAGAAACCACCGACCGCGTAGAGATGCCCCTCGCCCTGCGGGAAGCGTTTGAACAGCTCCTCCGTGTCGTACAGATTGTAGACCAGCACGAACACCTTGTTCGCGTCGCCGCCAAGGTCGAAGCCGACCGACGGCCCCGTCCAATAGACCGGTCGCTGCCCCTCGACCTTGTGCGTCATCACGCCCGAGCCATAGCGCAAGCCCAGCACGATCGCGCCCGACGCCTCGCGCCCGGCGATATAAGCGTTGGGTTCGCCCTGGTTCTTGAGGATTTTCTCGACGATCCCCGCCAGCCCCTGCGCGCCCTTGCCGAACACGCCCTCGCCCGCGCCGATCAGGTCGTCGCGATGGAAGGTGGCGTCCGCCGCCTGTGCGCGGTCCGCCCGCTGCTCGCGCGCCGGGGCGCTGTCGGGAGACGTGGCCGGGGCAGGCGGCGCGGCATCCTGCGGCGCATCGACGGGCTGACGCTGATCGGGGTAGCCGGGCTCGGGCCGGGGCGCGGTGCGAGGGCCTTGCAAGTCCTGGTCGATCGCCTGGTTCGGGTCGACGCTACGCACTTGCGCCCCCGCCGGGGCCGTGCCGAGCGCCAGCGCGGCGAGCGCCGCCATCCATCCAGCCTTGCGCATATGCTTCGCTCCCCCGGTCCGTCCCGCCGCTTAGACCAGCCATCGGCTTGCCGCGCAATGAATGGGGAGACGGCGCGAGTCGGATTCGGGGTCGGGTGGTGATGCGCGGCCCGGATTGATCGCCGCCCCGCCCCGCGCTATGGCAGGCGGGCGACCGCAGCCGGAGACGTGGGTGAGCGGCTGAAACCAACGCTTTGCTAAAGCGTCATACGGGAAACCGTATCGAGGGTTCGAATCCCTCCGTCTCCGCCAGCGGACTGCTTCCAAGACCGTCGGGAACCG
>CAXTTU010000443.1:0-2433 GCA_964247225.1 uncultured Sphingomonas sp.
TGTCCTTCGACGCCTCGACCACCTTGGCGAAGTCGAAGTCCATCTGCGCGTCGGCACGGCGGGTCAGCATGACGAAGCGCACCACGTCGCGGCCGACCTCGCTCACGACATCGGCCAGCGTGACGAAGCTGCCCGACCGTTTGGACATCTTGACCGGCTCGCCCGCGCGGAGCAGCCGCACCATCTGGATCAGCTTGACGTCGAATCGCGTCTTGCCCCCGGTCAGCGCCTCCACCGCCGCGGTGATCCGCTTGACGGTACCCGCATGGTCCGCCCCCCAGATGTCGATCAGCTGCTGCGCCGACTGCGCCTTTTGGTAGTGATAGGCGAGGTCCGCACCGAAATAGGTCCATTGCCCGTTCGACTTGCGGATCGGGCGATCCTGGTCGTCACCGAACTTGGTCGAGCGGAACAGCGGCAGCTGGACCGGCTCCCAATCCTCGGGCGTCTCGCCCTTGGGCGCTTCGAGCACCCCGTCATAGACGAGCCCGCGCGCGCGCAGCTCGCGCTCGGCGGCTTCCGGCTTGCCCTCTGCCTGCAACGCCGCCTCCGACGCGAACACCTCGTGGCGAATGCCGAGCAAGGCAAGGTCGGCGCGGATCATCTCCATCATCGCCGCCACCGCGCGCGCGCGGAACAGCGGGAGCCATTCCGCCTCGGGCGCGGCGGTGAAACGGTCGGAAAACTCGGCTGCAAGTGCCTGACCTACCGGCACAAGATAGTCGCCCGGGTACAGCCCTTCGGGGATCGTCACCGCCTCGCCCAACGCCTCGCGATAGCGCAGGTGCACCGAGCGCGCGAGCACATCGACCTGCCCGCCCGCGTCGTTGACGTAATATTCCCGGATCACGCGATAGCCGGAGAACTCGAGCAGATTGGCGAGCGCATCGCCCACCACCGCACCCCGGCAATGCCCCATGTGCATCGGCCCGGTCGGGTTGGCGGAGACATATTCGACATTGACGGTGACGCCCCGCCCCACCGTCGCGCGCCCATAGGCCGCCGCCTCGTCCGCGACCGTCGCCAGCTCCGCGCGCCAGCTGTCGTCGGTGAGCGTCAGGTTGATGAACCCCGGCCCCGCCACCGACACCGACGCGACCTCGTCGAGCTTGCCCAGCTCGGCGGCGATTTTCTCGGCGAGCTGGCGCGGGTTGGTGCGCGCGGGCTTGGCCAGCACCATCGCCGCGTTGGTGGCAAGGTCGCCATGCGCGGGGTCGCGCGGCGGCTCCACCGTCACGGCGGCGCGGTCGGTCGCGGGGGGAAGCTCGTCCGCGCTGGCGAGCGCATCGAGCGCCGCGTCGACATGCGCGGCGAAACGGGAATACAAGGTCATGCCCGCGCGCTTAGCCGACGCGCGCGCGAAAAGCGAAGCGCCCGACGGAGCCGCGATGAGGAGAGGACGATGAGGTACGACTTCGTGATCGTCGGCGGTGGGTCGGCGGGATGCGTGCTCGCCAACCGCTTGAGCGCGGACCCGGCAGTCAGGGTCTTGCTGCTCGAAGCGGGTGGGCGCAATAACGGCCTGCTGGTGCGGATGCCCGCGGGCGTGTCGCAGCTGATCGGGGCCAAGAACGCGCAGAACTGGGGCTTCTGGACGGAGCCGGAGCCGCATCTCGACAACCGCCGCCTGTGGTGGCCGCGCGGGCGTGGGCTGGGCGGCAGCTCCGCGATCAACGCGATGATCTATATCCGCGGGCACCGTCGCGATTATGACGAGTGGCGGCAGCTCGGGCTCGCCGGCTGGACGTGGGACGATGTCGAGCCCTATTTCCGCCGCCTCGAACGTCATCATCGCGCGGGCGAGCATCACGGCGGCGAGGGCTCCTTGCACGTCTCGGCGGGCGAGAGCGTCAGCCCCTTCAACGCCGCCTTCCTCGCCGCCGGGCGGCAGGCGGGCTACGCCTTGACCGACAATTTCAACGGCCCCGAGCAGGCGGGGTTCGGTCGCTTTGACCTCACCACCTCCAACGGCCAACGCTGGAGCGCGGCGGTGGCGTATCTCGATCCCGTCCGCGACCGCGCCAACCTCACGATCATCACCGGCGCGCGCACCACCGCGATCCGCATTGAGCATGGTCGCGCGGTGGGCGTCGATTATGTCCGGGGCAAACGCGGCGCGGTCGAGCACGCGGCGGCGGGCGAGGTGCTGCTGTGCGCAGGTGCGGTGCAGACGCCGCAGATCCTGATGCTGTCGGGCATCGGGCCCGCTGACGACCTGCGCGCCGCCGGGGTCACACCCCGCCACGACCTGCCCGGCGTTGGCGGCAACCTGCAGGATCACCTCGACGTGGTGTTGAACTGGCGCACGCGCGGTCTGGAGACTGCGTACAGCGCCACCAAAGGGCTGAAACAGCTCACCATCGGGCTCCAATACCTGTCCACCGGCGCGGGGTTCGGGCGGCAGCAGTTCCTGGAGGCGGGCGCGTTCCTCCC
>CAXTTU010000444.1:0-2423 GCA_964247225.1 uncultured Sphingomonas sp.
GGTTTAGAATGGCATTATCGATCGCGCAACACTGTGCCGGCCCGACGCACTGACCCAGTTGCGGCCATTTAGGCAGGCCTCATCGCTCTTCGGAATCCGACATTCATTTGTTGCGATTTGCTAGCGCTGCACCGGGCGGACCCGGCCGCGTTCTGATCCTAAGGAGATGAGCATGCGAAGCTGTCCAATCCGACAGCGATCTAAAAAGGATGCTGAACCCTCAAATTGAAGCTGAGGCCCTGAGGACGGTTGCGGGCGCCGAACTCGACGAATGCGGCCGGAATCAGCGTGAAGTTTCCGGCGCGCCAGCGCGCCACCGGCCCAAGCGCGTAGATGCGCTGACGGCTGTCGGGAAGAGACGTTCCAGCCGAACGTGACAGACTCAACTGCCGGAGCCCGTATCCACCAATCCCAAGCCGCCATGCGTCGGAAAGCGCATAGGAAGCAGACAGGTTGACCGCGATCAGATCGCCTGGACGGACGCGGATCGGCGCGGCTCCGCTCATTTGCGATGTCGCCGATCCGCTCCAGTCGTAGATCGCCCGGCCGCTGACCTCCCAACGCTGAGAGGCGCGCCACGTCACCGCCAGATAGGGAGAAAGCTGCCATCCGCCCTGACCGGTGTTTACCGGGCGCCCCGGCGCGTGATCGCCGGCGGGCGCGACAACCTGCAGGGCCAGCCGCGCCGATACGGCGCCTGGGCCGGGATTGGCGCGCGACCATTGCAGGAACGGTGCCACGGTGATGTCGCCGATGCCGGTATGAACACCCGAGCCGCTCGAAGTGAACCGATTGTCGACGCGTGACACGGGGACCAGCAGCTCGATGCCGGGGTGCGCCCCCGCGATCGTCGCGTCCGCGACATAGATCGGGTGGACGATAAAGGACGCAATCCGCTGGTGATTGGTTCCCGGCATTGCACCGCCAGTAGCGTCCGCCAGCCGGTCGGCCACCGAGCCGAACGCGATCAGCTCCAGCACCGCACCCGACTTGCCTTCGCCGTCCAGGATGTTGGTCTGCCCCAGGTCGAGCGGCGGCAGTGGCGGGGGTGCCGCAGTCTGGGCGTGGAGCGACGTCGCAAACCCAAGCCCCGCAATTCCTATCACGATCGACCAGCGCCGCTGATGGGCTCGGAGAAATATCACCCGAGCGCAGCCGTGCCGGACACTCCGCTGATGCTCACGCTCATCGAGCCTTCCTGGACGCGCCAGAGCTTCAGCTCGTAGCGGCGCAAGCCGTTCTTCACGAGCGGCTCGGCGTCCATGATCGCGCGCGCCTCGGCCTCGTTGTCGGTCTTCAAGATGGTCAGCCCTTCGCCGATCGTGACGCCGTCCTGGATCAGCGGGCCGGACAGGAAGACCTCGTGCTCGTGCTCTTCCATGTAGCGCAGATGATCCGCGATCCGCCCCATCATCGCGGCTTCGGACGCGACCGGGTATTGCAGGGCTATGAAGAGCCGCTTCATAAGGCTTTTCTCGGTCATCTTCTTCACATCGTCAGCTGTCATCATCATCGGTCCTTCCTGCTGTGTTCGCTGTCGGCAGCAGGTGGCACTTGCCGATGTGGCGCGCGCAGACGCTCCGCGCCCGCGCGATCAATCATGGTCGGCTCGGTTTGGGCACCCGGTTGCGGCCAGTTGGCGAACATCTCCGCATAGCTGTGCGAGACGATCTCGATCGTCGTCCACCACGGGTCGCGGGTGTAGGCGAGCCGCCAAGGCCGACCAGGCGCGAAGGCATGCGTGTCGCTGTGGCGATGCCCGCCCTTGGCGACGATCCGCTCGACGATCGCGTCGACGTCCGGATGCTGAAGGGCGATGTGCCACGGACCCGGCTGAAGATAGCCGATCTCCCGGTCGGCGGCTTTTGGCACCGGATCGATGGGCTCAAAAAGCTCCAGGCCCACGCCGTTGCCAGTCAGCAGGTGCGCCTGAAGCATGCGATCGAAGCCGGTCCCGAAAACCTGGCGCGTCTCCGCAGTCGCCTTGCCTTCGGCGCTCATCAGACGCGGCCCCATGATATGCGTGCAGCCGAACACGTCGCCGTACCAGTCGATCGCGGCGAAGATGTCGGGCACGGTGATGCCGACATGGTTCAGGATCAGCGGAGGCGTGGGCGCGCTCACGCGGTGTGCTCGCCGCCGCCCAGGATGGTGAACTCGTTCTCGCCCGCGCCGTGACGGCGGAACTCGGCTGCCTCCTGATATTCGGGCGACTCGAAGCAGCGCCGCACGTCGTCGATCGTGTCGAACTCAATCAGCGCGAAGCGATCGAAATGGTCCGGGCCCTCCAGCGTCTCGTACGACGCCCCGCGCGACAGCACGCGGCCGCCATATTTGGCCATGATCGCGGGGATGCGATCGGTGTATTTCTTGTACTGAACCGGATCGAGTTCTTTGGCGCGAGCTAACCAGTAAGCGGGCAT
>CAXTTU010000445.1:0-2418 GCA_964247225.1 uncultured Sphingomonas sp.
GATGCGCCTCACCCGCGTCGCGTCCGAAGTGGGGCGGCGGTTCGGCTTCGCGCCGGACGCGGCGCTCGGCAAGCCGCTGACCCAGCTGTTCCGGCTGGCGGAGGACGATGGGGGCGAGTTCCCCATCCTCGCCGCGCTGGGCTTGCGGCAGGGGTTCGCGGGCCAACGCGCGACGGTGCGCGGCTCCGGGCAGGCGGTGCTGCTCGACGCGGCGGCGCGGCTCGACCCGGCGGGCGCGTTTGCGGGCTTCGCGGGGACGCTTCGCACCCGCCGTGATCCGGAGGCAGCGCCCGCGCTGACCGAGGCGTTCACGCGCGGGCTGGAAGGCGCGCTCCGTGCTCCGCTCGGGCGTATCGTCGCAAATGCGGACTCGATTCACGCGCAGGCGGACGGGCCGCTGCGCGCCGACTATGTCGAATACGCCGCCGACATCGCCAGCGCGGGGCGGCACCTGATCGGGCTGATCGACGACCTGGCCGATCTGCAGGCGGTCGAGCGCGCAGATTTCGTGGTCGCGGCCGAGCGGGTCGATCTCGCCGATGTGGCGCGACGGGCGGCGGGGCTGCTCGGCGTGCGCGCGGCGGACCGGGGCGTGCGGGTGGAGCGTCCTCCCGCCGATCAGACCCTGTTCGTCACCGCCGAGTTCCGCCGGGCATTGCAGGTGCTCGTCAACCTGATCGGCAATGCGGTGCGCTACTCGGCCAAGGGCGGGACGGTGGCGGTCCGCTGCGAGCCGGTGGGCGCGTTCGGGGTCGTGACCGTGACCGATCACGGCAAGGGCATCGCCGCCGAGGACCAGGCGCGCATCTTCGACAAGTTCGAACGCGTCGATCGGTCGGAGCCGGGGGGCAGCGGGCTCGGCCTCTACATCGCCCGCCGGCTCGCGCGCGCGATGGGCGGCGACCTCACCGTGCAAAGCGCGCCGGGGGAGGGCGCGCGCTTCAGCTTGACCCTACCGCTGGCGAGGTAGGCGACGACCCGCGAGGATGATCAGCAGTCCCGTGACCGCGATCGCCGCGCCGCGCCCCACCCAGACCGGCCGCCCCAACATGGGGCTCGACGCCGGCCAATGGACGATGTCGAACCCCTGCAACAGGAACAGCACGCCGAACGCGGTGACGACCACGCCCAGGATGAGGACAGCGCCGCGCACGGAGGCTCAGCGCTGGCCGACGGGGACGAAGTCGCGCTGCGTCGCGCCGGTGTAGAGCTGGCGCGGGCGACCGATCTTCTGGTCGGGGTCGGTGATCATCTCGTTCCACTGCGCGACCCAGCCGACGGTGCGCGCGAGCGCGAACAGCGCGGTGAACATCGAGGTCGGGAAGCCCATCGCCGACAGGATCACACCCGAATAGAAGTCGACGTTCGGAAACAGCTTCTTCTCGACGAAATAATCGTCCTTGAGCGCGAGCTCCTCCAGCTGCAGCGCGACGTCGAACACCGGGTCGGTGACGTTCATTTCCTTGAACACTTCGCGCACCGTCTGCTGCATCACCATCGCGCGCGGGTCGTAGTTCTTGTAGACGCGGTGGCCGAAGCCCATCAGCCGGAACGGATCGTTCTTGTCCTTGGCGCGCGCGAGGAACTCGGGGATGCGCTCGGGGCGGCCGATCTCGTGCAGCATGTTGAGCGCCGCCTCGTTCGCGCCGCCATGCGCCGGGCCCCACAGGCAGGCGATGCCCGCCGCCATGCACGCGAACGGGTTCGCCCCCGACGAGCCCGCCAACCGCACGGTCGAGGTGGACGCGTTCTGCTCATGATCGGCATGGAGAATGAAGATGCGGTCGAGCGCGCGCTCGATCACCGGGCTCACTTCATACGGCTCGGCGGGAACGCCGAACGTCATACGCAGGAAGTTGCCGGTATAGCTCAACGAATTGTCGGGATAGAGGAATGGCTGCCCGACCGAATATTTATACGCCATCGCCGCGATCGTCGGCATTTTCGCGATCAGCCGGTGGCTGGCGATGGTGCGCTGCTGCGGGTCGTGGATATCGGTCGAGTCGTGGTAAAAGGCGGACAGCGCGCCGACCACGCCGCACATGATCGCCATTGGATGCGCGTCGCGGCGGAAGCCGGAGAAGAAGCTCGCCAGCTGCTCATGCACCATCGTGTGCCGGGTGATGGTGTAGCTGAACGCCTCGAACTGGTCCGCCGTGGGCAGCTCGCCGTTGAGGAGCAGGTAGGCGACTTCCATGAAGCTCGACTGTTCGGCAAGCTGGCCGATCGGATAGCCGCGGTGGAGCAGCACGCCCTGATCGCCGTCGATATATGTGATCGTCGACTGACAGCTCGCGGTCGAGGTGAAACCAGGGTCGTATGTGAAGGCGTCGGTCTGCGCGTAGAATTTCCGGATATCGACCACGTCCGGGCCGACGCTGCCCGACATGACGGGGTAGCTCAGCTGCTTGTCGCCGA
>CAXTTU010000446.1:0-2397 GCA_964247225.1 uncultured Sphingomonas sp.
GCGTTCGCTCATGCGCTCCGGCATAGCCTCGCAAAGCGTGGGGCGTCACGCTATATCGCGGCGATGCTCGATTACCTCCCCGTCACCGCCGACGTGCCGATGACCCGCACCGGCGCGATCAAGCTCTACGGCGCGGAAGCGTTCGCCGGCATGCACCGCGCCGGCCGGCTCGCGGCGGAGACGCTCGACATGCTCGTGCCGCACATGGTCCCGGGCACGACCACGGCGGAGGTCGACCGGCTGATTTTCGACTTCATCACCGCGGCGGGCGGCGTCCCCGCAACGCTCGGCTATCGCGGCTACGGCTTTTCCACCTGCATCTCGATCAACCACGTCGTCTGCCACGGCATCCCGTCGGAAAAGACGCTCAAGGCAGGCGACATCGTCAACGTCGACGTCACCCCGATCCTCGACGGCTGGCATGGCGATAGCAGCCGCATGTACCTGATCGGCGACGTGCCGTTGAAGGCGCGCCGGCTGGTCGAGGTGACCTACGAGTGCCTGATGCTCGGTATCGAACAGGCGCGGCCCGGCAACCATATGGGCGACGTCGCCCACGCCATCCAGCGCCACGCCGAGCGCCACCGCTATGGCGTCGTGCGCGACTTTTGCGGTCATGGCCTGGGCCGCCTGTTCCACGACGCGCCCGAGGTCGTCCATGTCGGCAAGCCCGGCACGGGACCTGAACTCAGGCCCGGCATGATCTTCACGGTCGAGCCGATGGTCAACATCGGCCGCGCCGACGTGAAGCTGCTCGACGACGGCTGGACCGCCGTCACCCGCGACCGCTCGCTCTCGGCGCAATTCGAACATTCGATCGGCATCACCGAGGACGGCTGCGAGATCTTCACGCTGAGCCCCAAGGGCTGGCACCAGCCGCCTTACGCGTGAGCACCGACACGGCGATCTCGAAGACGTTGTCCTACTGGCTCCGTCATCGACCCGACGAGGCGGCGCTCGTCCTCGACGCCGCCGGCTGGACGGACGTCGCACCGGTCCTCGCAGCGCTCAACGCCAAGGGTCTGGACGGCACGCCTGAGCGGCTTGCGGCGGTGGTGGCCGGCAGCGACAAGGGCCGGTTCGAGCTGTCGCCCGACGGCGACCGCATCCGCGCCCGCCAGGGCCATTCGGTCGTGGTCGAACTCGATTTGCCCCGCGCCGACCCGCCGGCCCTGCTATACCACGGCACGGTGTCGCGCTTTCTGCCGGCGATCCGGGCGGAGGGGTTGAAGCCCATGCGCCGCCATCATGTCCACCTCTCCTCCGACCGCGCCACGGCGACGGCCGTCGGCGCGCGCCGGGGCGAGGCGGTCGTGCTGACGGTCAAGGCGGCGGAGCTGGCCGGGACGGGACAGGCTTTTTACCTGACGGACAACGGCGTCTGGCTGACCGCGGCCGTACCGCCGGGCTATATCGAGGCCTGACGGAGCCGGTCAGCCTTGTGGACGCGGACCGCCGCCCGGCAGCCCGCGCCCGCCCAGCCGCTCAGTGATAGTTGCACTTCTTGACGCGGTGGTGCGCGACGTACTTCACCTCGCAATATTTGACCTTGTGGTGCGGCAGCAGCCGCAACGGGCCATGGACGCGTTGCGCATAATGGCGCGCGCTCGCCGGCGCGGCGGCGGTCAGGGCGATCAACGATTTCATGGATGGTCTCCTTGGGCCCGAACAGGACGCCCGCGGGCCCGCTCTGGTTCCGCCGCGCGCCGTCCGGGGCTGTCCTACAAGCCCCTGTGCGTGCATGGCCGCCTTATGCCGCCCGCTGCTCCACCTTCCCATCACCCGGTCATGGACGGCCTGATTACTGGAGCGCCGCGCCATAGCTGCGGGGCCGGCGCTCTCCCGGCGCACCGCCGCCGCACACATGACGCGCAACCGCCGCGTCGCTGCCGCGCACCTGCCGCGTTCCGGTGCGAAGTCGGCGCGTTTGTGCCGCAACTCGGCGAAATCGCCGGGATGGTCTCAACATTCTCAACATTGGGGCAATGACGCGATGGCCGCACCCCGCTACGGGCAGGCCCATGCCTGAGATCACGCCCGACATCGTCGCCCAGCACGGGCTGTCCGCCGACGAATATGACCGCGTGCTCCACGCGCTCGGCCGCGCGCCCAATCTCGTCGAGCTCGGCATCTTCTCGGTCATGTGGTCGGAGCATTGCTCGTACAAATCGTCGCGCATCCACCTTAAAAAGCTGCCCACCACCGGCCCGCAGGTCATCTGCGGCCCCGGCGAGAATGCGGGCGTGGTCGACATCGGCGACGGCCAGGCCGCCATCTTCAAGATGGAGAGCCACAACCACCCGAGCTATATCGAGCCCTATCAGGGCGCCGCGACCGGCGTCGGCGGCATCCTGCGCGACGTGTTCACCATGGGCGCGCGTCCGGTCGCCAACCTGA
>CAXTTU010000447.1:0-2388 GCA_964247225.1 uncultured Sphingomonas sp.
GTCGGGCAACGCGATCGACACCGGCGTGGTAAGCTCCGCCCTCGCCCGCGCGCGCGATGTAGCGGGCGCGGTGCCCGCGAACGCGCGGACGCCCGGCCCTTCCGCCACGCCCAGCGCAGTCAGCGCACGCGCGGCGGTCGCGTACCAGCTCGCGGCGGGCGGCTCGCCCTTCGCCTTGGGGCCTAGCGCGCCCGCGATCACGAGTCGCTCCTCCGCGCGCGTCGCGGCGACATAGAACAGCCGCCAATGCTCCTCCAGCTCGCGCCGCTCGGCGGTGGCGACCACGTCGTCGAGCGCGCCCGCGCGTTCCTCCTTGCGCGGGCGAAAGATCGGCACCGCGGGCGCGTCGCCGTCGGGCGACCAGCTCAGCACATCGCGGCGGTTGCTCGCCGGGTCGATGCAGGCGTCGGCGAGGATGACCAGCGGTGCCTGCAGCCCCTTCGCGCCATGCGCGGTCATCACCCGCACCGCGCCGTGCGGCTCCGACGCCTCGCGCTTGATGTCGACCTCGCCGCGGTCGAACCAGTCGAGGAACAGTTGCAACGATGGCGCGGTCTGCGTCTCGAACGCCAGCGCGGCGTTGAGCAGCTCCTCGATCGGGTCGCGCGCCTCGGCCCCCAGTCGCCGCAGCAGCTTGCGCCGTCCGTCGAGCGGGCCGGACAGCAGCTCCTCCAGAAACTGGTACGGCGTCGCGATGTCGACCCGTGCGAGCATCCGCCGCAGCGGCTCCAGCCGCTCGGGGGCCTGCGTCGCGACGAGGTGCGGCCACAGCCCGTCGGGGCGCGGCACGGCGGCGGCGAGCAGCTCTTCCTGCGTCCAGCCGATCAGCGGCGAGACGAGCAGCGAGGCGAGCGCGAGGCTGTCCTCCGGCTGCAATGCGAAGCGCACCGCGGCGAGCAGGTCCTGCACCGCCAACGGCGCGTTGAGGCGGAGGCGATCGACGCCCGCCACCGGAACGCCCTCGGCGTGCAACCGCGCAACCAGCAGCGAGGCGAGTTCGCCGCGTCGCTTGACGAGGATCATCACGTCCTCGGGGCGGAGCGGGCGACCCTTGATCTCGATCGCGGTCGCCGGAGCTAGCCACGCCTTGACCTCGCGCGCGATCCGCGTCGCCACCTCGCGCGTGGCGTCGTCGATCCAGCCTTCCTCATCCTCATCGGACCCGCCCGCGATCACCGGCGGCCACAGCTCGACATGGCCCGGGCCGGGCACCTCGCTGCGATGCGTCTCAAGATCGGTGCCCAGCCCCGGCTCCGGGATCGCCGCGAGCGCCGCATCGACGAACTCCAGCACCGGCCTGGTCGAGCGGAACGAATGAGTTAGCGACAGCCGCGCCCAGGGCGCGCCTTCGCCCCGCTCCGGCCCGAGCCCGGCCTCTGCCAGCGCCTCGAACATGCGCTCCGCGGCGCTGAAGAAAGCAGGGTCGGTGCCCTGGAAACCGAAGATCGCCTGCTTGTAATCGCCAACGGCAAACAGCGTCCGCACCGCGCGTCCATGCGCGCCTTGGCCTGCGAAGAACTCCTCCGCCAGCGCCTTCACAATGGCCCATTGCCGCGCGTTGGTGTCCTGCGCCTCGTCGATGAGGATGTGCTCGGTCCCCTGGTCGAGCTTGTAGCGGACCCAGTCGCCCATGCCGGGCTGCCCGAGCAGGCTCACCGTCGCGCCGATCAGGTCGTCGAAGTCGACCGCCCCCGTCCGCCGCTTCGCGCGCGCATAGGTCGCCGCGTAATCGCGCCCGACAACCAGCGCGCGCGCGAGCAGGTCGGCATAGGCGGCGCGGGTCGCGAGCGAGAGCAGCTCGGCGCAGCATTGGCCGAGCGCCAGCGCCAGTTCCTCGTAATCGCTCTCATGCCCGATCAGCTTGGCGCTATGCTTTTGCGGCTCGCGCTTGGCGGTGAAGACGATCGAGACGAGGTCCTCCAGCAAGCCCGCGCGCTCGGCGGGCGATGCCAACAGCCAGCGGTCAGCGATGTCGGCGTGCTTCGCGCCTTTGGCGGCCCCCCAGGCGCGGTTCGCGCGCGCGATGCGGCGGAGCGCGTCGAGGTCGAACGCGTCGTCGGTGCAGCAGCTCTCAAGGTGCAGGTCGATGTCGCCCTCGGGCAAATCCATCGCGCGGCGCAGGTGTCCCTGCACATCGGCGGGCAACGCGCTGAGCGCATCGAGATTGGCCGCGCAGGCGAACAGGAACGCCTCCGCCCCGCCCTCGCCCAGTCGCCGGCTGAGCGCGCCCAGCGCCGCGACCGGCTCGTCGCGTCCGTCCCGCTCGGCATCGACCAGCAGCTCGGCCAGCGCCTCGCGCCGCAGCTGCGCCTCCTCGCGCGCCTCCAGCGGGCGAAAGCCGGGCGTCAGCCCCGCCTCGAGCGGAAAGGCGGCGAGCAGCCCCTGGCA
>CAXTTU010000448.1:0-2370 GCA_964247225.1 uncultured Sphingomonas sp.
GGCCACGATCGCGGTCGCCATCGCGACGCGGGCCACGGTCACCGCCGCCGCGCGGGCCGCGATCGCGGTCGCCGCCCTCACGCGGAGCACGCGGCGGACGCGTGTCCTCCAGCTCGGCACCGGTCTCCTGGTCCACCACCCGCATCGACAGCCGCACCTTGCCGCGCGGGTCGATCTCGAGCACCTTCACCTTCACCGCCTGGCCCTCGGACACGACGTCCGACACCTTCTCCACGCGCTCGTTCTTCATCTCGGAGACGTGGACGAGCCCGTCCTTGCCGCCCATGAAGTTTACGAACGCGCCGAAATCGACGAGGTTGACGACCTTGCCGTCATAGACCTTGCCGACCTCGGCCTCCTCGACCAGCCCCTTGATCCACTTCACCGCCGCGTCGATCTGCGCCGGGTCGGACGAGCTGACCTTGATCACGCCCTCGTCGTCGATATCGACCTTCGCGCCGGTGGTGGCGACGATCTCGCGGATCACCTTGCCCCCGGTGCCGATCACTTCGCGGATCTTGCTTTTGTCGATGGTGAAGGTCTCGATCCGGGGCGCGTGGGCGGACAGCTCCTCGCGCGTGTGGTCGAGCGCCTTGGCCATCTCGCCAAGGATATGCGCGCGGCCCTCGTTGGCCTGCGCCAGCGCGACCCGCATGATCTCCTCGGTGATGCCCGCGATCTTGATGTCCATCTGGAGCGAGGTGATGCCCTCGCTAGTTCCGGCGACCTTGAAGTCCATGTCGCCGAGGTGATCCTCGTCGCCGAGGATGTCGGAAAGCACCGCGAACTTTTCGCCCTCGAGGATCAGCCCCATCGCGATGCCCGACACGGGCCGCTTGATCGGCACGCCCGCGTCCATCAGGCTCAGCGACCCGCCGCACACCGTCGCCATCGACGAGGAACCGTTGCTCTCCGTGATGTCGCTGGTGACGCGGATCGTGTAGGGGAACTCCTCCTTGGTCGGCAGCACCGCATGAAGCGCGCGCCAGGCGAGCTTGCCGTGGCCGATATCGCGCCTGCTCGGCGCGCCGAAGCGGCCCACTTCGCCGACCGAATAGGGCGGGAAGTTATAATGCAGCATGAAATGCTGGTAGCTGAGCCCGTTCAGCCCGTCGATCATCTGCTCCGCATCGCGGGTGCCCAGCGTCGTGGTGGCGATGGTCTGCGTCTCGCCGCGCGTGAACAGCGCGGAGCCGTGCGCGCGGGGGAGAAAGTGGACGCTCGCGTCGATCGGGCGCACCGTCTTCGTGTCGCGACCGTCGATACGGACGCCGTCGGTCAGGATCGCGCCGCGCACGATCTCCGCCTCCAGCTTCTTCACCAGCTTGAGCGTGCCGAGATACTCGGCCGGGTTCTCGTGCTTGAGCGTTTCGAGCGACTCGCGCGCCTTGGTGCGGGCGTCGTTGATCGCGGTCTGGCGCTGCTGCTTGTCGGTCAGCTTGTAGGCGGCGGCAAGGTCCGCGCCGATCAGGTCGCGCAGCTTCTGCTTGGCACCGGAAGTGTCGGCCTGCGCCTTCAGCTCCCAAGGCTCCTTGGCGGCCTGTTCGGCGAGTTTGATGATCGCCTCGATCACCTGCTGCGACGCGCGATGCGCGAACATCACCGCGCCGAGCATCACGTCTTCGGACAGCTCTTTCGCTTCCGACTCGACCATCATCACCGCGTCGTGCGTGGCGGCGACCATCAGGTCGAGCTCGCCCTCCGCGACGTCCTTGTCCGACGGATTGAGCTGATACTCGCCTTGCCTGTAGCCGACGCGCGCCGCGCCGATCGGGCCCATGAACGGCACGCCCGACAGCGTCATCGCGGCGGAGGCAGCGATCATCGCCAAGAGGTCCGGCTCGTTCTCGCCGTCATAGCTCATCACCTGCGCAATGCAGTTGATCTCGTTGTAGAAGCCTTCGGGGAACAGCGGGCGCAGCGGGCGGTCGATCAGCCGGCTGACCAACGTCTCACGCTCGGTCGCGCCGCGCTCGCGCTTGAAGAAGCCTCCGGGGATGCGACCGGAGGAGGAGAACTTCTCCTGATAGTGGACGGTGAGCGGGAAGAAGTCCTGCCCTTCCTTGACCGACTTGGCGGCGGTCACGGCGCACAGCACCACCGTCTCGCCCAGCGTGGCGAGCACCGCGCCATCGGCTTGCCGAGCGACGCGGCCGGTCTCGAGCGTCAGCGTCTGGCCGCCCCACTCGATGCTGACTTTCTTGGTATCGAACATATGACTTCCTTCGGACCGGACGCCCAATGCGCCCGGGGCCTCTTTGGTGCGGGCTAACCGGCCCGCGTCGGTGTGGAGCGAATTGTCGCTCCTGGCCCTTGCGCCGAATTGCGCGAGTGACCGATGCGACAAGGGCGCCCGCAGGCGCCCTTGAG
>CAXTTU010000449.1:0-2370 GCA_964247225.1 uncultured Sphingomonas sp.
ATGCACTGGTGGGCGGGGTGGAGCTGGCTGGGCGCGGGGCTGTTCGGGGTGCTGATCGCCGCGACCGACCCCGTTTCCGTCATCGCCGCGTTCAAGCAGACGCATGTCGAGCCGCGGCTCCACCTGCTCGTCGAGGCGGAGAGCCTGCTCAACGACGGCGTCGCGGCGGTCGGCTTCGCGGTGCTGAGCGCGTTGGCGGCGGGCGGGGGGCTGAGCGCGGGCGATGTCGCGTGGCGGTTTGTCGCGACCTCGGTCGGCGGTGTCGCAATCGGGCTAGGGGTCGCGGCGGCGCTGATCCTGGTCGCGGGGCGGACGACGGACCGGCTGGTCGAGACGACCATCACGACGCTGGTCGCGTACGGCTCGTTCCTTCTGGCTGAGCATTTTCATTGCTCGGGGGTGCTGGCGACGCTGTCGGCGGGGATGCTGGTCGGCAATTGGGGGTTCCTCGGCAGGATCAGCGAGGGCGGGCGCGCGGCGGTGCTCGACTTCTGGGAATATGTCGCGTTCCTGATCAACTCGATCATCTTCATCCTGATCGGCGGGCGCGAGGCGCAGCTGACCGTGCGCTTCACGCTGGAGGCGACCGCGCTGGCGGTGGTGCTGGCGTTGGTGGGCAGGGCGCTGGCGGTCTACCCGGTGCTGTTCGCCTTCGCGCGCACCCGGCTCAAGGTGCCGTGGGCGTACAAGCATGTGCTGTTCTGGGGAGGCTTGCGGGGCGCGCTCGCGCTGGCGCTGGCGCTGGCGTTGCCGCGCGGGGTGGCGGAGCGCGACACGATCGTGACGGTGGTGTTCGCGGTGGTGGCCTTCTCCGTGTTCGTCCAGGGGCTGACGATGCCGGTGCTGATCCGGCGGCTGGGGTTGTTGGTGGGGAGCAGGGAGCAGGGAGCAGGGAGCAGGTAGGCAGCCATCCTTCTTTCTTCCCTGCTCCCTGTTACCTGCTCCCCGCTACCTCCCTCACGGCGTCAGCACCGTATCCAGCGCCTCCGGCAGCATCTCCGGCCAATCGAGCGTGTAATGCAATCCCCGGCTCTCATGCCGGTGGAGCGCGGAGCGGACGATCAGGTCGGCGGTCTGGACGAGGTTGCGCAGCTCGATCAGGTCGGGGGTGACGCGGAAATTGCCGTAATAGTCGGCCACCTCCTCGCTCAAGAGCCTGATCCGGCTTTGCGCGCGCGCGAGCCGCTTGGTGGTGCGGACGATGCCGACATAGTTCCACATGAACCGGCGGATCTCCGTCCAGTTCTGCTTGATCACCACCTCCTCGTCCGAGTCGGTGACGCGGCTCTCGTCCCAGGCGCGGATCGGGGGCACGGGGGGCAAATCGTCCCAGCGCCGCGCGATGTCCGCCGCGCAGGCCTCGCCGAACACGAAGCACTCGAGGAGCGAGTTCGACGCCAGCCGGTTGGCGCCGTGCAGCCCCGACTCGGTGCATTCCCCCGCCGCGTAGAGGCCGGGCAGGTCGGTGCGCCCGTCGCGGTCGATTACGATGCCGCCGCAGGTGTAATGCTGCGCGGGCACGACCGGGATCGGCCCCCGCGTCATGTCGATACCCAGCCCGAGCAGCTTGTCGTAGATGGTCGGGAAATGCGCGCGGACGAAGTCGGCGGGCTGGTGGCTGATGTCGAGCCAGACATAATCGAGCCCGTCGCGCTTGATCTCCGCGTCGATCGCGCGCGCCACCACGTCGCGCGGCGCAAGCTCGGCGCGCGGGTCGAGGTCGGGCATGAAGCGGTGGCCGGTGCGCGGGTTGATCAGCCGCCCGCCCTCGCCGCGCACCGCCTCTGTGATCAGGAAGTTCTTGGTGTCGAGATGGTAGAGGCAGGTCGGGTGGAACTGCATCATCTCCATGTTGGAGATGCGGCACCCCGCGCGCCATGCCATCGCGATGCCGTCGCCGGTCGCGCCGCGCGGGGCGGTGGAGAAGAGATACGTCCGCCCCGCGCCACCGGTGGCGAGGATCGTCGCGCGGGCGGTGTGGAGGTTGACCTGCCCCGTCCGCCGGTCGACCGCGTACACGCCCCAGACATTGCCCGCGCCCGAATAGCGTTGCTCGTGCCGGCTGGTGGCGAGGTCGATCGCGACCTGGTCGGGGACGAGGCGGATGTTGGGGTGCGCCTCGGCGGCGCGCTGGAGCGCCTCCTGCACCGCCCAGCCGGTCGCGTCGGCGACATGGACGATGCGCCGGTGCGAGTGCCCGCCCTCGCGGGTGAGGTGGAGCGCGTCGCCTTCGGTGGCGAACGGCACGCCGAGTTGCTGGAGCCGCTCGATCGCGGCGGGGGCCTGGGAGACGACGAACTCGACCACCGCGCGGTCGTTGAGCCCAGCGCCCGCGACCATCGTGTCCTCGACATGGTTGTCGAACGTGTC
>CAXTTU010000450.1:0-2355 GCA_964247225.1 uncultured Sphingomonas sp.
CGCGCGCGATCGGCAGCGTCATGCCGACCACCCCGCCCTTGGAGGCGGCATAGGCAGCTTGCCCGATCTGTCCGTCGAACGCCGCCACCGACGCGGTATTGACGATCACCCCGCGCTCCTCGCCGACTGGCTGGGCGTCGTGCAGCCGCGCGGCGAACTTAGACAGGACATTGAACGTGCCGAGCAGGTTGACCGTCACGATCCGGCTGAAGTCGGCAAGCGGCAGCGCGCGACCGTCGCGGTCGACCACCTTCGCGGGCGGTCCGATGCCGGCGCAGTTGATCAGGATGCGCGCCTTGCCGTTGACGCTCTCGGCCTCGCCCAGCGCAGCCTCTACGCCACACTCGTCGGTAATGTCGGTGCGAACGAAATGCCCGCCGATCTCCGCGGCCGCGGCCGTCCCCAATTCGGCATTGACGTCCAGCAGCGTCACCTTCGCGCCCGCCGCCGCCAGCCGCTTCGCGGTGCCCAGGCCCAGGCCCGACGCGCCGCCCGTCACCACCGCGGTCATGCCGTGGACGTCCATAGTTTCTCTCCTGCCGGTTGGGATGTTCAGAGCGCGCGAGCGATGACCATGCGCTGGATGTCCGACGTGCCTTCATAGATCTGGCACACGCGCACATCGCGGTAGATCTTCGCGAGCCCGTATTCCTCGAGGTAGCCGTAGCCGCCGAGCGTCTGGATCGCGCCGGAGACGATCGTCTCGGCCGCCTCGGATGCGAACAGCTTGGCCATCGACGCCAGCGTCAGGCAGGGCTCGCCCGCGTCCTTCAGCGCCGCAGCGGCGAGCGTCATCTGGCGAGCCGCCTCCAGCCGGGTCGCAAGATCGGCGAGACGGAAGCCGACCGCCTGATGCTCGATGATCGGTCGGGAGAAGCTGTGCCGCTCCTTGGCGTAGCCGACCGCGATTTCCAGCGCCGCCTGCGCCATGCCGACGCTCTGGGCGGCGATGCCGATCCGCCCGGCTTCGAGGTTGGACAGCGCGATGCGATAGCCCTCACCCTCGTGCCCAAGCATCAGCTCGTCCTCGATGAACAGGTCGTCGAAGCGGATCGCGGCGGTGTCGGACGCCGCTTGCCCCAGCTTGTGCTCGACCTTGTCGACCGAATAGCCCGGCCGGTTGGTGGGCACCAGGAACGCGGACATGCCGCGCTTGCCCGCTGCCGGATCGGTGACCGCGAACACCATGGCGAGCCCGGCGATCCGGCCCGACGTGATGAACTGCTTGGAGCCGTTCAGCACCCAGCCGCCATCGGCCCGGGTCGCGCGCGTGCGCATCGCGGCGGCGTCGGAGCCGGCATCGGTCTCGGTAAGCGCGAAGGCGCCGATCGTGCGCCCGCCGATCAGGTCGGGAAGGAAGCGCCGCTTCTGCTCGTCGGTGCCGAGCCGCAAGATACCCGACACCAGCAGGCTGTTCTGGATCGACACGATGGTCGACAGTGCGCCGTCCGCCGCGGCGAGCTCGATCAATGCGAGGGCATAGGAGATGTAATCGCTTTCCGCGCCGCCGAACGCCTCGGGCGCGGTCATCCCCATCAGGCCCAGGCCGGCCAGCTCCTCGAACAGGCCGTCGGGATAGCCGTGCGCGCGTTCGAACGCCGCGGAAGCGGGGCGAACGCGCTCCTGCGCGAACGCGCGGACCGCGTCCCGCACCGCCAGCTGCGTCTCGTTGAGCATCATGCCGTCACCTCTCCTCGTCCACCATCACCTGTTCGCGCAGGACGTGCTTGACCATCTTGCCCGTGGGCAGCCGCGGCAGCTCGGATCGAAAGATGATCCGCTTGGGCAGCTTCACGCTCGACAGGTGCCCCCGCAACCACTGTTCCAGCTCCCGCGCGAACGCGGGCGTCGCATCGGCCATGTCGAGCGGCTGGATCACCGCCGTCACTTGCTCGCCCATGTCGGCGTCCGGCAGGCCGATAACGCCGGCGTCGGCGATGCGAGGATGCGTGACCAGCAGGTTTTCGATCTCCTGCGGATAGACGTTCACGCCGCCGCTGATGATCATGAACCCCTTGCGGTCGGTCAGGAAGAGGTAGCCATCCTCGTCGAGATAGCCAAGATCACCGACCGTGCTCCAGCCGCGGCCGTTGCGCGCGCGCGCGGTCTTGTCCGGGTCGTTGTGGTAGAAGAAGTCGGCCGCGCCTTCCGAGTAGATTGATCCGATGGTGCCCGGCGGCACCGACTCGCCCGCGTCGTCGCAGATGTGCAGGGTCCCGAACACGCAGCGGCCGACCGAGCCGGGATGCTCCAGCCACTCCGCCGACCCGATAAACGTCAGCGCGGTTTGCTCACTGCTGCCGAAATACTCGAGCAGGATCGGGCCGAACCAGTCGATCATCGCGCGCTTGACCG
>CAXTTU010000451.1:0-2354 GCA_964247225.1 uncultured Sphingomonas sp.
CGCGCGACATCACCGGCGGTCTGCCGCGGGTGGCCGAGCTGTTCGAGGCGCGCATCCCCAAAGACTCGGCGATCATCGCCAAGGTCTCGGGCCGCGTGGTGTTCGGCAAGGACTATAAGGCGAAGCGCAAGATTGGCATCCAGCCCGAGGATGGCGGCGAGGTGGTCGAGTATCTCGTGCCCAAGTCCAAGGTCATCGACGTGCAGGAGGGCGACTACGTCAAGCGCGGCGACAACCTCATCGGCGGCTCGCCCGACCCGCACGACATCCTGGAGACGATGGGAATCGAGCCGCTGGCCGAATATCTCGTCAGCGAAATCCAGGAAGTCTATCGACTCCAGGGCGTGAAGATCAACGACAAGCACATCGAGGTGATCGTTCGCCAGATGCTGCAGAAGGTCGAGATCACCGATGGTGGCGACACCACGTTGCTGAAGGGCGAACAGCTCGACCGCGACGAGATGGACGCCAACAACGCCAAGCTCACGGGCAATCAGCGGCCCGCGATAGGCAAGCCGATCCTACTGGGCATCACCAAGGCGTCGCTGCAGACCCGCAGCTTCATCTCGGCGGCGTCGTTCCAGGAGACCACGCGCGTCCTCACCGAGGCGTCGGTGCAGGGCAAGATCGACAACCTCAACGGCCTCAAGGAGAATGTGATCGTCGGGCGGCTGATCCCGGCGGGCACGGGCGCGGGCATGAACCGGCTGCGTGTGGCGGCGACCAGCCGCGACGTGTCGCTCCGGGCGCAACAACGCTCGCTTGCCGAGGCGCTCGTCGCCCCGGTCAGCGCGGCGGAGGAGCATGCGGCGGAACTCGCGCGCACGATCCGCGACGATCAGGGCACGACCGAGCCGCTGGCCGAGGTGATCGCGTCGGGCACGGGCACCGATGAAGATGCAGGCGATTACCTGATCAGCTGATCGGGCGGTCTACGAGACCAGGCTGCCGTCCGGGGAGACCCGGGCGGCGGACCTCCTATGGAGGGCGGCTCGCGACCTAGGCAGAGCCGCTGGCGGCGGTCGCTACTCCGCGGCTCGCTTCGGCCCCGGGGGGACCTCCACGCATGCCGTGCCGAATTGCGCCCGTACCAGCCCGAGCATCCTGCGCTGCATTCGGGGGTGGAGCCGCACTCCCGTCGCGTAGATCATCGGCAGCGCGACACGCACCACGGTGTCGATGGTTAGCGCGTCGCGGCGAAGAAGCTCAACCGCGCGTAGCACGCGGTCGCGCTCCTCGGGGCGCAACGCGCCGCCGGCATGGCTGAGCGCCGCCAACTCGCCACCGTCCCCAAACTCCTTTGCGTTCGCGGCGTTGATCGCGGGCATGGTCGAATAGGCCAGAGTCCAGCGTTGCATCGCCTTGGTATCGACATGCACCGGCACACCCGACGCGACCGCCGCATCATAGGCGAGCGCGTCCCACGTCCAGAACGGCGTCTTGTACCGGTCGATGCGGCGGACGAGTTCCGCCCGGTCAGCCCCGCCCTCGGCCCCGGCGCGAATCGCATTCAGCGTATCCTGAACACAGCGGCGCATGACGGCGCGCGCATATAATTGCGGGCCGTCATCCTCGGCGAGCTCGAGCCGCATCGCCTCCTCAGCGGCAACGACCTTGTGCCGCCATTCGATCGCCTGGGCGGTCTGCTCGGCGGCGAGCGCGATGAGCACGCCGAGAACGATGATGCCCACCTCGCCGACGAACGCGCGCCAGCCATGCGTCGGCTTCGGTTTGTGAACATCCATCAGCGCCCCCCGGCCCGAGTCCCACGCGCAGGTTAGCGCGCCCCGGCGGGAGAGAGAAGCGCGTCAGGCCACCCCATTCGCGCGAAAATGCGCCAGCATCCGCTGCCAGCCGTCTCTGGCGTCGCGCTCGTTATAGCTGGCGCGGTAGTCGGCGTGGAAGCCGTGCTGCGCGTCGGGGTAGGTGTGGATCGAGGAGCCTGTCTTGCCCGCCGCCTTGAGCGCGGCGGCCATCGCCTCGCGGTCCTCCGCGGTGATGCCTTGGTCGAGCGCGCCGTACAGGCCCAGCACCGGTGCGTGCAGCTCGCCCGCGCGCGCTACCAGCGGCTTGAGCTGCCCATACCACGCGACGCCCGCGCGAATATCGGGGTCGACCATCGCCGCGCGCCACACCACCGCGCCGCCCCAGCAAAAGCCCATAATGCCGATCCGATCCGCTTTCGCGAACGCGCGCGACTTGATCCAGGTGGAGGCGGCGCGGACGTCGCCATCGACCTGCGCGTCGCCGGCCTGGCGAACCACGGGGATAATCTGCTGGATGTCGGTCATCGCGGGCAGGTTCGCGCCCGAGCGGTAGAAGAAGTCGGGCGCGACCGCGACGTAGCCGAGCTT
>CAXTTU010000452.1:0-2349 GCA_964247225.1 uncultured Sphingomonas sp.
GCGCTGGCGGGTGCTGGCCCGCTTCTACCGGCTCGACCCCGCACTGATCGGGCGGTTCTACGCCGCGCAGTCGACCACCGCGGACAAGGCGCGGGTGCTGCTGGGGCGGCCGCCCGTGCCGCTCGGGCGCGCGTTGAGGGTGTTGAGCGCATGACGCCGCCCAAACGCACCATCGTCATCGGGGCCGGGTTCGGCGGGCTCGCGCTCGCGATCCGGCTGCAGTCGGCGGGGGTCGAGACGACGATCGTCGAGGCGCGCGACAAGCCCGGCGGGCGGGCGTATTATTGGGAGCGCGACGGCTTCACCTTCGACGCCGGCCCCACCGTCATCACCGACCCGGCGTGCCTTCAGGAGCTGTGGGCGCTGTCGGGGCACGACATGGCCGAGGATGTCGAGCTTCAGGCCGTGACGCCTTTCTACCGGCTCAACTGGGCGGACGGGACCAACTTCGACTACACCAACGACGACAGCGTCCTGTTCCGCGAGATCGCCAAGCTCAACCCCGACGATGTGGATGGCTACAAGCGCTTCCTCGCCTATTCCGCGGGCGTCTTCAAGGAAGGCTATGAGAAGCTAGGCCATGTCGCGTTCCTCGACTTCGCGTCGATGATCAAGGCCGCGCCCGCTCTGATGAAATATCAGGCGTGGCGGTCGGTCTATTCGATCGTGTCGAGCTTCGTGAAGTCGGAGAAGCTGCGCGAGGCGCTGTCGTTCCACACGCTGCTGGTCGGCGGCAACCCGATGACAACCAGCGCGATCTATGCCTTGATCCACAAGCTGGAGCGTGACGGCGGGGTGTGGTTCGCGATGGGCGGGACCAACCGGCTGATCGCGGGGATGGTGCGGCATTTCGAGCGGCTGGGCGGCACGCTCCGGCTCGGCGACAAGGTGGCGAGCATCGACACGCTCGGCGACCGAGTGACCGGCGTGACGATGGAAAGCGGCTGGCACGGCGAGGCGGACGCGGTCGCGTCAAACGGCGACGTGGTCCACACCTATCGCGACCTGCTGGCGGGTTCGCGCACGGGGCAGCGGACGGCGGCGAAGCTGGAGCGCAAGCGCTACTCGCCGTCGCTGTTCGTCACCCACTTCGGCGTGCGCGGGACATGGCCGGGCATCCCGCACCACATGATCCTGTTCGGGCCGCGGTATCGCGGACTGCTGGAGGACATCTACGACCACGGCGTGCTGGCGCAGGACTTCTCGCTCTACCTCCACCACCCGACGGTGACCGATCCGTCGCTGGCCCCGGAGGGCTGCTCCACCTTCTACGTCCTCGCGCCCGTGCCGCACATGGGCAAGTTCCCCGTCGACTGGGCGGAGATCGCGCCGGTGCTGGAGCGGCGCATCCTCGACGAGGTCGGGCGGCGGCTGATCCCCGACATCCACGAGCGGATTGTCACCAAGTTCAGCTACACGCCCGCGGACTTCGGGCGCGACCTGTCGGCGCACCTAGGCAGCGCGTTCAGCCTGGAGCCGGTGCTCCAGCAGAGCGCCTATTTCCGCGTCCACAACCGCGACGACGCGATCCGGAACTTGTACTTCGTCGGCGCGGGCACGCATCCGGGCGCGGGGATTCCGGGCGTGGTCGGGAGCGCGAAGGCGACCGCCGCGCTGATGCTGGCGGGATCTTGAAAGGGCTACATATGAACAGGTATCTAGCCGCGATCGTCTTTATCGCTTCGGCTGTGCCAACGAGCGCTTCTAACTATGTGAAGGCCTCGCATTATGAGGGTGTTACCTTCCTAGTAGATAGCGAGAGCATCAGGATTGTAACTGATCTATATGCTCCTGCTAAGAAGGCTTGGGTCAAAATTGAGTATGTTCCCTTGAAGGACAATACTATCCAACATTCCATGGTACTTTTTATGTTTCGGTGCGACTTGGAACAAGCTAGATATGTGAGTTGGACAGACTACTCATCACGTGGAATCGTCCTCTATAACTCTACGAGTGCCTCAACCTACGATCCTATCATACCTGACTCTGCGCTGGCTGGTGTCGAGAGCGCAGTCTGTTCATAGGCATGGAACGCTTGGCCATTTATTGCGGGTCCGCCTCCCCCTCTAACCAGGCATACATCGAGTCCGCCCGCGCCGTCGGGCGGGGGCTCGCCGAGCGCGGGATTGGCGTCGTCTATGGCGGCGGGAGGCTCGGGCTAATGGGGGCGGTGGCGGATGCCGCGCTGCAGGCGGGGGGCGAGGTGATCGGGGTCATCCCGCAGGCGCTGGTCGACGCGGAGGTGGCGCATCGCGGGCTGACGCGGCTCCACACCGTCGCGGGGATGCATGAGCGCAAGGCGTTGTTCACCGAACTGGCGGACGGGTTCGTGACGCTGCCCGGCGGGAC
>CAXTTU010000453.1:0-2347 GCA_964247225.1 uncultured Sphingomonas sp.
GCGTTGGGCGACACCTCGACCAGGTCGAGTCCGGCTTCCCTGGCCTGCTCCATCGCCTCGCGCGTGTACATCACGCCGAGATTCTCCCCGTCACCGTCGATCACGCGGACCTTGGGCGACTGGATGAACTCGTTGAAGCGGGGGCCGTTCATCGGCGGGGCCTGCATGGGCCGGCGCATGGCGGGAGGACGGATGGGTGTTTCTCCTGATGGGTGACGGGGGCTATATAGCAATTTCCGAGCGGTCACGGAAGAAGCACTATGCACGCTACCGGATGACGTGCAACGCTTCACGCCCGCCGGGCACGGGGCCACATGCTCCTCATCCAGCAAGGCGATGAGCACATTGACGTCGAGCAGGAACGTCACTCCTGGTCGCGCAACGCGTTGACCAGGTCCAATGTCACCACAACGCCGCGCTTGGGCAGGGTCGGGAACCCGAGCCGTGATCGCGAGCCCGAACGGTTCCGCATCGCTTCGCGCGCCAGATCGGACAACGCCTCGCCAACGCTGCTCTGCCGACGTGCCGCCTCGGCACGCGCGAAAGCGAGTACGTCATCATCGATGGCCACCGTGGTCCGCATGGGAACAAGGTAACGCTTCAGGCCACGGGCATCAACGCCGCAAGTCCGGCGGCGTCGCATCCGCTTTCAGCCGGGTGATCGCCTCGGCGAGCGGCAGCACCTCCTGCCTTGCCCCCTCCCCCAACGGGCGGAGCGCGACGGTGCGCTCCTCTGCCTCGCGCTTGCCGACGACGAGCAGGTTGGGCACCTTCGCCAAGCTGTGCTCGCGCACCTTGTAGTTGATCTTCTCGTTCCTGAGGTCCGTCTCCACCCGCAGCCCCGCGCGGCGCAGCTCGGCAGCGACCTCCTGCGCATAGCCGTCCGCGTCCGACACGATCGTCGCGACCACCGCCTGCACCGGCGCGAGCCAGAGCGGGAAGCGGCCCGCGTGATGCTCGATCAAAATGCCGATGAACCGCTCGAACGTGCCAAGGATCGCGCGGTGGAGCATCACCGGGCGGTGGCGCGCGCCGTCCTCGCCGATGTAGCTCGCGTCGAGCCGCTCGGGGAGCACCGTATCGGTCTGGATCGTCCCCACCTGCCACGTCCGCCCGATCGCGTCCGTCAGGTGAAACTCGAGCTTGGGGGCGTAGAACGCCCCTTCGCCCGGCAGTTCCTCCCAACCGAACGCGGGCGTGTCACGCCCGGTGGCCTGCACGGCATCGCGCAGCGACTGTTCGGACCAGTCCCACATCGCTTCCGACCCGAACCGCTTCTCGGGCCGGAGCGCGAGCTTGATCGCGTAGGTGTCAAAGCCGAGGTCCTTGTAGACCGAGTCGAGCAGGTCGCAGAAGGCGCGCACCTCGTCGATCAGCTGGTCCTCGCGCACGAAGATATGCGCGTCGTCCTGCGTGAACTGGCGCACGCGCAGCAGCCCGTGGAGCGCGCCATGCGCCTCGTTGCGATGGCAACATCCGAACTCGGCCATGCGGATCGGCAGGTCGCGGTACGACTTGATCCCCTGGCGAAAGATCAGGACGTGCGCGGGGCAGTTCATGGGCTTGAGTGCCATCAGATCGGCGTCGCCCGACAGCACGGGGCCGGTCTCCTCGCCCGAAGGCACCTCGTCCGGCACGACGAACATGTTCTCGCGGTATTTGCCCCAATGGCCCGACTGCTCCCACTGGCGCGCGTCCATAAGCTGCGGCGTCTTGACCTCGCGATAGCCCGCCGCGTCGAGCCGGCGGCGCATATACGCTTCCAGCTCGCGCCAGATCAGATAGCCCTTGGGGTGCCAGAATACCGAGCCCTGCGCCTCGGGTTGGAGGTGGAACAGGTCCATCTCCTGCCCGATGCGGCGGTGGTCGCGCTTGGCCGCCTCCTCCAGCCGCGTGAGGTGCTGGTCGAGCTGTTTCTTGTTCAGCCAGCCGGTGCCGTAGATGCGGCTCAGCATCGCGTTCTTCTGGTCGCCCCGCCAATAGGCACCAGACACGCGCGTCAGCTTGAACGCCTGCGGGTCGAGCCGCCCGGTCGAGGGCATGTGCGGGCCGCGGCACATGTCGAGCCACTCGCCCTGGCGATAGATGGTCAACTCCTCGCCTTCCGGCAGCTCCGCGGCCCATTCCGCCTTGAACCGCTCGCCTTGCGCGCGCCAGCGGTCGATCAGCTGCTGGCGCGACCACACTTCGCGCGTGAACGGCTCATTGCGCGTGATGATACGGCGCATCTCCGCCTCGATGGCGGGCAGGTCCTCCTCGGTGAAGGGGCGCTCCTTCGGCGCAAAGTCGTAGTAGAAGCCGTCCTCGGTCGCGGGGCCGAAGGTGATCTCGGTGCCGGGGAAGAGGT
>CAXTTU010000454.1:0-2342 GCA_964247225.1 uncultured Sphingomonas sp.
ACGCGCCCTTCTCGTGCCCGAACAGCTCCGATTCGAGCAGCGCTTCGGGGATCGCCGCGCAGTTGATCGCGACAAAAGCGCCGCCATTGCGCGGGCTGGCCTCATGCAATCCCCGCGCGAGCAGTTCCTTGCCCGTGCCCGACGCGCCGAGCAGCATCACCGACACGTCGGCGGGCGCGACCCGTTCGATCAGCCGCGTCACCTTGAGCATCTCGGGCGCGGCCGTGATGATCCCGCCGAGCGCCGCTCCGCCCGCGCGCGCGGACAGTCGCCGGTTTTCCGCATCCAGTGCGTGGACGTGGAACGCGCGCGCGACGATCAGCCCTAGCGCGTCGATGTCGATTGGTTTCGCGTAGAAATCCCACGCGCCCTCGCCGATCGCGCGCAAGGCGCTCTCGCGCGCGCCATGGCCAGAAGCGACGATCACCTTGGTGTCGGGGCGGAGCGCGAGAATGTCGGCCAGCGTCGCGAATCCCTCGCTCGTCCCGTCCGGGTCGGGCGGCAGGCCGAGGTCGAGCGTCACCACGGCGGGCTCCTCCGCCCGCACGACCGCGAGCGCCTCGGCGCGGGTGGCGGCCGTGAAGACTTCGTACCCTTCATATGCCCAGCGCAGCTGGCGCTGAAGCGCGAGGTCGTCCTCGACGATAAGCAGCTTGGGTCTGGAGGTCATGCCGCCAGCTCCACCATCTTCGCCACGGGCAGCCGCACGGTGAAACGCGTGCCCTCGCCTTCGCGGCTTGATACCGCCACGCTGCCGTCCATCGCCTCGGCCAGCGCGCGCGCCTCGAACGCGCCGATGCCGAAGCCGCCGGGCTTGGTGGAATGAAACGCGCGGAACAGTTCGTCGCGCACGAAAGCGGGCGTCATGCCGCAGCCCCGGTCCGCGACCTCGACCGCGACGTGTCCGTCCTCCACCGATACGGTCACCATAACCGGCGAGCCGTCCGCGCTCGCTTCGCCCGCGTTTTGGACGAGGTGGGCGAGCAACTGCTCCACGCGCGCGGGGTCGGCGAGCGCGAGCGCCGCCCCGCCCGTCACCTCCACCGCGTACGGCGTCTGCCGCGCCAGCCCTCGCGCGAGCGCCAGCACGTCCACCGCCACCGGTGCCTCGTGCCGCCCCGCATGGTGCTGCGCCAGCTTCGCCAGGAGCGCGTTCATCCGGTCGGCGGATTCCTTCAGCGTCGCCGCCATGTCGGCGCGGAACGCCGGATTATCCGCGTGCCGCTCCGCGTTGCGCGCGACGAGGCTGAGGCCGCTGACCAGGTTCTTGATATCGTGCATGATGAACGCGAAGCGGCGGTTGAACTCCTCGAACCGCCGCGCCTCGGCGAGCTCGTCCAGCGCGCGCGCCTCGGCGAGATAGCTCGCCACCTGCCGCCCGGTGATCCGCAGCAGATCGAAATCCTCCCAGTCGAGCGCGTGGGGCACCGGCGGGCGGGCGAGCACGATCGCGCCGACCAGCTGGCCGAAATGGAGCAACGGCACCACCGCCCAGGCATCGGCGTGGGCGAGCAACGCGGGCGATACCGCCGCGCGGTCCGCCGCGTCCGCCTCGCCCGCGCGCACCGCGTCCAGCTCGATGATCCGCCCCGTCGCGGCGAGGTGGCGCGCGAGCCGCTCGTCGCCCGCCAGCGCCTCGCCGGTCCAGTTCCACCCGACCCCGGGCACGAGCGCGGGCCCCTCGGGCACCAGCAGCACGCCGGCGGGCGCGCAAAGCAGGTCCGCCATCGCCTTGACGATCCGCCGGTCGAGCGGCGCGGCCTCGTTGCCCGGCAGGCCCAGCGTGTCGGTGAAGCGCACCCATTCCGCACGATAATCGTAGCGGTGCCGGAACAGGTGCTTGGCCAGCATCACCCTGACCCAGCCGCGCAGCCACGGGTTTGAGACGAGCGTGAACAGCGCGGTGGTGGTGCCGAACACGAACGCGGTCTGCCACACCCGCGCCCGCGCGCCGCCCCATAGTTCGATTGCGCCCATCGCGAACAGGGTGACGCCGAGATAGGCGGCGAGCGCGAGCAGCGACAGCGAGCGGACCGTCACCGCGCGCGATACGCGGAGCGTCCACTCGCCGTCGCGATGCGCTGCCACCGCCAGCACCCCCGCGAGCGACACCGTGCCGAGCGCGCGCGCGGCGGCGAGCGGCGCGGGCCAGCCCCCGGCGAGGTAGGCGCTCGCAAAACAGACAAGGTCGAGCGCCCACATCGCCGCCAGCGCCGCGACCACGACGCGCAGGCCCCCGCTCGCGCGCTCCCCCGTCGCGGCGTGGAGATGGTGGGTCAGCACCAGCGCGCTGACCGCCACCATCATCCGCAGCATCAGCCGCCCGTCGCCCAGCACCGCGA
>CAXTTU010000455.1:0-2320 GCA_964247225.1 uncultured Sphingomonas sp.
CATTTGTTCACTCAAGAAACGTGCGAGTACGAGTTCGATGCCTAGCTTCCGAGCTTCTTGAACAAGGACAGCGTTGTCCTTTCGCCCGATCGCCGAGCCGGTCGGCTTAGGTCCTTCAGGATCAAGGCTCAAACGCTCGACGTACCCGGCCAGCACGCGCGGCATCAGCTCGTCCATGAGCGCGGATTTGGCGTCGGGCGGCTCGACACTGCTGGCGCGCAGAAATCGGAACACCTCTCCCAAGAGCTCGCCCATGGTGAGGATCATGTGATTGCCGGCGAGCTTGACCGCCATCGCCTGCTCCGGCTCTGGCCCGATCCACCGCGTCTTTCCGGCTGTGGAAAGGATCGGGTCCACGCGTTGGAAGACAACCTCGAGACCCGAGCACATGATCGCGAGTTCACCCTTGGCGGCTGCCTCGGGTCGCCCGAACACCGGGGCCGCGAGGGAGTTCTGGCCGCGCGCGCGGTGCGCCTCGTGCAGTTCACGAGCCAGACCGGGAGAGATCGTCTCCATAGCGATGTGGATCGCGCCTGACGCCATCGTGTGGACGAAACCGGCAGGTCCGAGGGCGATCTCCCGAACGGCAGCATCGTCGAACACGACCGAGATCACTACCTCGGCCACCGCCAAGCCGGCGAGCGAGTCCGCGATGCGGCCGCCGCGCTCCGCAAACCTGTTCAGGCTGTCCGGCCGGCGCGCCCAGCCGATCATGGGCCGCCCCGAGGCCAGCACATGCTCCGCCACCGCGCCGCCGATGCTACCCAGCCCGACAATTCCGACTAACCCGTCAGCGTTAGTCATGCGATCGCCTCCTCGCTGCGGGCCTAGCGATCACCATTCGATCACGACCTTGCCGAAGTGCGCACTGCCGCGGAGGTGCTCCAGCGCCTGCGGCGCCTCGTCGAACCCGAACGTGGCGTCGACCACGGGATGGAGCGCGCGCTCCGCCATGAACGCGCCCACGGCGGCGAGGTGGTCGGCCGAACCGACCGTCAGCCCCACGATACTGGCGTTCTGCCACATCAGCCGCCGGAGGTGAGGCGTGGGATCGGTACCCGAGAGCACGCCGACCTGAACGATCGTACCGCCCGCAGCCACGGAGGCTACCGAGCGGTCGAAGGTGTCCTGCCCGCCGAGTTCCAAGACGTGGCTGGCGCCGCGACCGGCTGTGGCCTTTATCACCTCCGCGTCCCAGTCCGGCCGCTCGCGGTAGTTGATGAGCGCCGAAGCGCCCATCGCTTTGGCCTTCCTTAGCTTCTCGTCCGAAGACGAGAGCACGATCACCTGCGCGCCCAGCGCGGCGCCGATCTGAAGCCCGAACAGCGCAACGCCACCCGTGCCCTGGACGAGGAGCGTGTCGCCGGCCTTCAGCCCCGCGCGCTCGACCAGGCCGTTCCACGCGGTCACCCCTGCGCACGGGAGGCAGGCCGCCTCGGATAGCGACAGCTGCTCCGGAACACCGACGACGGCCGTCTCCGGCAGCACGACATAGTCGGCCAGCACGCCATCCGCCACCGCGCCACCCAAGGCGGAAGGCGCGTAGGCCGGGCTGAACGGACCGGAGATCCAGTCCCGGAAGAAGGACGTTGCGACCCTGGCACCGACCGGAAAGCGTTGCGCTCCCGGTCCGGCCGCGTCGACCACGCCGGCCCCGTCGGAGAGCGGGATGCGGTCCTTCACTTCGCCACGGCCTGCTGCTGCGAGCGTCAGCAGGTCGCGGTAGTTGAGGCTCGCCGCTGCCAGGCGGATGCGGACCTCGCCGGGACCCGGCTCGGGCACGTCTCTCTCGACGAGCGCGATGGCGCCCACGCCCGAGCCGCTGTTGTATCGATAGGCTCTCATGTCTCACTCCGCCTTCCGCCTGCGCGGCGCTTGCCACGGCTCAGAAGGTGATGACCACCTTGCCGACCTGCTCGTTGCTTTCGAGGAAGCGGTACGCCTCCACGGCCTCGGCGAACGGGAAGGTGCGCGCGATTTCCGGCTTGAACGAGCCGCCGACCAGATGATCGTAGATGTAGCGCTTCATCACCTCCCATTCGGGCGTGTCGCGCAGCTCGTTAAAGGTGTAGCCGTACAGGGCGATCCGACGCCCGAAGGCGGTCATCGGCAGCGGGGTCGGCTGCCCGGACAGCATCCCATAGATAAAGATGGTGCCGCCGTTCGCGGTCGCCTGAGCCAGCGCGTCGACGCCCGGGCCACCGATGGGATCGAAGACGATGCGCACGTTCTTGCCGCCGGTGATCTCCGCGACACGTGCCACGAGATCTTCCGTGTCCGCGACGACCACATGGTCGGCCCCGAGCGCCAGGATGCGGTC
>CAXTTU010000456.1:0-1380 GCA_964247225.1 uncultured Sphingomonas sp.
CCGCATGAGCTCTCCAAGCTCAGCAACATGCGCAAGACCATCGCGCGCCGGCTGACCGAGTCCAAGCAGCAGGTTCCGCATATCTATCTGACGGTAGACGTGAAGCTGGACGCGCTGCTCAAGCTGCGTGCCGAGCTGAACGATGCGCTGGCGGGCCGCGCGAAGCTGTCGGTCAACGACATGCTCGTGAAAGCGCTGGCGCTGGCGTTGATGGCGGAGCCCAAGTGCAACGTGATGTTCACGCCCGACCAGCTCGTCAGCTTCAGCCGCGCGGACATCTCGGTCGCGGTGTCGACGCCGACCGGCCTCATCACCCCGGTGGTGAAGGGCGCGGATACCAAATCACTGTCGGCAATCGCGACGGAGGTGAAGGACCTCGCCGCCCGCGCGCGCGACGGCAAGCTCAAGCCGGAGGAATATGCGGGCGGCACCGCGTCGATCAGCAACATGGGGATGTACGGGATCAAGCAGTTCGAGGCGGTGATCAATCCTCCGCAAGCGATGATCCTCGCGGTCGGCGCGGGCGAGAAGCGTCCATGGGTCGAGGGCGACCAGCTCGGCATCGCCACGGTGATGAGCGCCACTGGCAGCTTCGACCACCGCGCGATCGACGGCGCGGACGGCGCTGCGTTCATGCGCGCGTTCAAGGCGCTGGTGGAGGCGCCGCTGGCGATGCTCGCCTGAAATGGGACGACGCGCGCTGGTCGAGCTGTTCCACCTCGTCCTCGGCGTGGTCGTGACTGTCGCGCTGTTCGAGGGCGCGGCCTGGGCCTATCCGATCGGCGCGGACACGATCCTGGCCGTGGGCTGGGCGACGACCGCGGCGGTGCTGGCGATGGCGGTGGGGCCGCTCTTGCGCGCGCTGAAGGCGGACCGGAGCGCGGGTGCGTGACGACCGGCGACGCGCCGCCCTCGTCGCAACCGGTGATCCGCGTCACCGCCATGCCCGCCGACGCCAACCCTTATGGCGACATCTTCGGCGGCTGGCTGATGGGGTGGATGGACTCCGCCGCGGGCTCGGTCGCCTCGCGGCATTGCGGCGGGCGCGCGGTGACCGTCGCCGTGGAGGCGATGAAGTTCCACCGCCCGGTGATCGTCGGCGACGAGCTGTCAGTCTACGCCCGCCTGGTCGCGACGGGCACCACGTCGATGACGATCGAGGTCGAGGCGTGGCGGCGCGGGCGGCACTCGGACGAGGCGTACCGGGTGACGCAGGCCCGGTTCGTGTTCGTGGCGATCGGCGAGGACCGGCAGCCGCGGCGCGTGCCGGGGATGGCGGGTTGAAGGTCACTGGCGCAAAGTGTAACTCCTGGTGACACCGTGTCGAGGAAATCGCCGTGAAAATGGGGATCAAGGAGTTTCGCGAGCGGATCAGCGAGG
>CAXTTU010000456.1:1390-2319 GCA_964247225.1 uncultured Sphingomonas sp.
GGTGGCGCTTGGCGAGGAGCCGATCGTATTGACGCATCACGGCAAGCGCGTCGGCCGCTATGTGCCTGACCGTGCGCCAAGCCTCGACGATGCGGAACTGACCGCTTGGGTCGCGCGGATGCAGGCGTTCGGTCGTCAGTGGCGAGCGGCCACGCCCGATTGGCGGGAGCAACTCCGAGCGCTTGGTGAGCCGGAAGAGGACATCGCTGCTCTGGAGGTGGAGGATCGTTGCTGCTGACGGACACCAACATTCTCCAGCGGGTTTGCCTCGGGCGGGCCGTGGTTCATGTCGAGAAGCTGCAGACCCGTGGCGTTCGCATCGGCACGACCGCGCATAATGCTTTTGAGCTGCACCGGAACCTGCTCGACCTGGGTCTGTCGGCCTCCATTGCTAGAGAACGGGTCAGTGCGGCGCTAAAGGCTGTGACCTTGTTTGAGGCGGACGAATACCAACACCTCGCCCAAACGGCGAAGGCCCGTTTGCGACAGGGTGGTAATTCCGATTGGCCCCTGCTCGCCGCAGCGCTGGCCACGGGAGAGGCGATCTGGTCGGAAGACCGGGACTTCTTCGGAACCGGCGTACCTATCTGGAGCACGCCCAACATCCGCTTCTATCAATAGGATTAAGCAATGCCTGATCCCTTCGACCTCATCATCCTCGGCTCCGGGCCCGGTGGCTATGTCGCCGCGATCCGCGCGTCGCAGCTCGGGCTCAAGGTCGCGATCGTCGAGCGCGAGCGGCTGGGGGGCATCTGCCTCAACTGGGGATGCATCCCGACTAAGGCGCTGCTGCGGACGTCGGAGGTGTATCACTATCTCACCCATGCCGCCGACTATGGCCTCAAGGCGCAAGGCGTCGGCTTCGACCTCGCGCGCATCGTCGAGCGCAGCCGCAAGGTGGCGGGGCAGCTCAACGCGGGCGTCAAGGG
>CAXTTU010000457.1:0-2319 GCA_964247225.1 uncultured Sphingomonas sp.
CACCGGGCAAGGGCATGAGACCGCCTATGTCCAGCTCACGGTCGATCAGCTCGGCGTGGACGGCGACAAGGTGCGGATCAAGCAGGGCGACACCGACAGCATCCCGACCGGCGGCGGCACCGGCGGGGCGCGCAGCCTGTACTCGGAAGGCCAGGCCATTCTCGTGACCGCGGCAAGCGTCATCGAGAAAGGCAAGCAGGCGGCGTCGGAGGCGTTGGAAGCGTCCGTGGCCGATATCGAGTTCTCGGGCGGCCGGTTCAGCGTCGCCGGCACTGACCGCGGCCTCGACATCCTGCAGCTCGCCGCAGCGCAGCGCGCCCGGGCGGCCAGCGGCCAGTCCGCGACGACGCTCGACGCCGCCGAAGTCGCGAACATCGACGTCCACACCTTCCCGAATGGCTGCCATATGGCCGAGGTGGAGGTCGATCCCGACACCGGGATGATCGGCGTGCTGCGCTACATCGTGTGCGACGACGTGGGCAAGGCGGTTAACCCGATGATCGTGCGCGGCCAGGTACATGGCGGCGTCGCCCAAGGGTTCGGCCAGGCGGTGCTGGAGCGGACGAGCTACGATCCGCAGTCCGGCCAGTTGCTGTCGGGCAGCTTCATGGACTACGCCCTGCCCCGCGCAGCCGACCTGCCGGACATCGAGGTGGACCTGATCGAGGTGCCCTGCGCCAGCAACCCGCTGGGGGTCAAGGGCGCCGGGGAGGCCGGCGCAGTCGGCAGCCCGCCTGCGGTGATCAACGCGATTGTTGATGCGCTGTCCGATACCGGGGTGAAGAGCATCGACATGCCCGCCACGCCGGAAAAGGTCTGGAAGGCGATGCACATGAGCCACGCGGCCTGACGCAGAACGACCGGGGGGATCGGTGATCCCCCCGAGCGGGTCAGGCGGCGCCGAACTGGCGGAACAACGCCTTGACCTCGTCGAGCGGGACGTCCTCGATCCTGGCCGGGGACCAGCGCGGGTTGCGGTCCTTGTCAACGACCATCGCGCGAACCCCTTCGGCAAAATCCGGATGCCGGACGGCGTGCCGGGTCAGCGCAAGCTCAATTCCCAGGCACTGATCGAGCGTGCGCCCTGCGCCGAGGCGCATCAACTCGAACGTCCGCAGCACGGCGGTCGGCGATCTCGACCGCAACGTGCTTGATGCATCCTGTGCGGGGGCGCTTGCCAATTCTGCCAGGCGCTCCAGGATGCCGGTAACGCTGTCGGCGCCAAAACAGGCGACAACTTCTGCATGTTCAGGGCTTGTGCCCGTCGGCACCGGCTGTGCTGCATGGGTCAGGCCAGCCGTCCCGCCCTCGGCCATCTCGTCGGCAAGGGTCGCAAGCCGGTCGCGCGCGACGTAATGGGTCGCGAGGCCCAAGCCGACTGCCTCGGCCCCCTGCACCCGGGCACCGGTCAGCGCCAAGAACATGCCGTGGTGACCCGGCAACCTCGGCAGGAAAAAGCTCGCGCCAACGTCAGGAAAGAAACCGATTCCTGTTTCCGGCATCGCCAGCACCGCAGCATCGGTCACGACGCGCGCACGGCCGTGAACAGACAAACCGATGCCGCCGCCCATGCACACGCCGTCAATCAGCGCGACGTAAGGTTTTGGATAGTGCGCGATGGCCGAGTTCAGCGCGTACTCGTCCTCGAAGAATGCCTCAACGTCGGCATACTGTCCAGCCAAGGCCATGTCGCGCACCCGGCGAATGTCGCCCCCGGCACAGAACGCCCGATCCCCTGCACCGTCGATCACCACCGCCTCGATCGCAGGATCGTTCCGCCAAGCGTCAAGCGCGCCTTGCAGGCTCCGCACCATGGCGTGGTCGATCGCGTTGAGCGCCCTCGGTCGGTTGATCGTCAAACGGCCGATTCGGCCTTGCTGACGGATGACGATGGGCGGGTCGGCCTCAAGCGTCAAAGGCCAGGCCTCCTTTTTGCAACACCTGGCCTCAGACCCCGCTCCTACCTCCGTGCCATCAAACGTGAGGCCAACTCGCCCGCAAGCCGCACGGTGCCCCGCGGCTTGACGACGGTGACAGTACGGGGGCGCCGCACCATCAGGCTCGCCGCCTCGCCTGCCAGCGACATCATGGTCGCCGACTTCCGCAGCTCCACGATGGCTTGCTGACGGATCACCTTCGCCTCGTCCTCAACCGCATCCGGCTTGCTGCTGAGCGCGAGGTAGCCAAGGACGGCCGCCACGATCAGGTCAACCGCCAAGATGATGAGGCTGGCAACCAAAGGCGAGATTGCCGGGACCATGGCGTTGTAAGCCACCACGTGCAGCAGCACGAACACGGCGATCCCGAACACCGCGGCAC
>CAXTTU010000458.1:0-2305 GCA_964247225.1 uncultured Sphingomonas sp.
GCGCGCGCTGCCCATGCTCGGCGATGACGGCATGGCCGAGCCGCAACAGGCGGCGGCGGTGGCCATCAACGCGGCGGTGACGACTGTGAGCGCGGCGACGCTCGATGCGGTAACCGCGGGCGGCGCGGTGTCGGTGACCGGCGCGGGCGTGACCGCGCGCTCGGCCAGCGCAGGGACCACGCTGGCGCTGACCAGCACGGGCGACCTTTCGCTTGGGGGAGGCCAGGCGGGCGGCGCGGCGACGATCGACGCGGGCGGGCTTGCCACGCTCGGCCAGCTCGTCGCGGGGCCGTCGATCAGCATCCTCGCGAGCGACGCGGAGCTGAACGGTACGCAGCGCGCGGCGGCGGTGACGATCACCAACCGCGCGCCGACCACGCGCGCGCTCAGGCTGGGCGATGGTACCGCAAATGACGGCTTCCGCCTGTCGGCGGCGGAGCTCGGGCGGGTCGATGCGGCGACGCTGACGCTCGACGGCGGCACCGGCGCGGTGGAGCTCGGCACGACCGCGTTCGCCGCCGGGGCGGGGTCGCAGGCGGTGAAGGTGCTTTCCACCGGCGCGATCACCGTCGACGGCGCGGTCACCGCGGCGGGAACGGGGCGCAACTTCACGATCGGCGGTGCCTCGACCGGCACGGACGCCGCCGCAAGCGCGATCAACATCGTCGCGACCAGCAATGCGGGCGGGCGGGTGATGCTCGCCGACAACAATCTGGAGCTGCGCGGTAACAAGATCGCGGCGGGGCTGGCGGCCGGCTTTGTCGACGCGCTGACCAGCGGTGGCACCGCGACCGCGTCCAACCTCGTCAACAACGCCGCCTCGTCGCTCTACAACGCGAACCTCGGCGGCGGCTTCTATGATGCGGGCGCGGGTACGTTGCTGTCCGCGCGCAGCCTCACGGTGCGCTACACCGACTATGCGCTGTTCCAGAACACCGGCCTGCCCGGCACCACCGCCGGTCTCGTGCTCGGGGGCAGCATGACCAGCCCGGTCGCGCCCGCGCTGTCCTTGCTGCCGAGCGGGGGCGGGCAGAACAGCTTTGCGCTGTTCGGCACGATCAACGCCGTCGGCCAGACCGCGGCGGCGCTGCTCGGCCCTGATGTGCTGTCGGTCGGCAACGCGAACCGCGCGTCGACGCGGATCAACGGCTGTCTGGTCGGGTCGGGCGGCGGCTGCCTGTCCACGGTGACGATCCAGCCGACGCTGCAGGTGTTCCATGTCACCGCCTCCGACGTGTTCGGGGCGGCCGCGGACCTGACGGTGCCGTTCGACCCGGTGATCGGCGGAGGCAATGAAGTGATGCTCAACGGAACCGACCTAGCCGCGACAGAGAACCCGCCGGTGTCTGCGGCGCGCGAACCGGTCGTGACCGGGAGTGCGCACCCATGAGCCGCACTCGCCACCCCGCTGCCGCGCTGCTCGCGACCGCCGCCGCGCTGGCGTTCGGTGCGCAGGCGGACGGGCGCCTGCCCGACCGCGCCGACGTGATCAGCCTCGGGCGGAGCGCGTCGGGGGAGCCGTGCGTCGCCTCGCGCGACTGGCACGACCCCGCAATGCCCGACCCGTTCGCGCGCGCTTATGCGATCACCTGCCGCGGCGTCGCCGCGAGCCGCGCAATCGGCGCTATCCGCGTCCTGCCCGATACCCCCGAGGCGCTGAAGCCGATCGAGGCGTCGCTGTCCTGCGGCCCCGATCGCGCGGTGACGCTGGCGGGCGAGGATGCGCGCGCGCGCCGTTGCTTCGACCGGACGCTGGCGCTCGACGTCGTGCGCATCGACCTCACCGTCGGGCGCGAGCGGGTGGTCGCCGACGCCGCCCCCGCTTTCCTTGCCGAGCTGGAAGAAGGCGCGGCGGTGCTCGCGGGCGCGAAGGATGCGAGCGCGGACGCCGGACGGGTCGTCACCGCGAGCATCGACGCCGCGCAACTCGCCCCTGCGCCCGTCGCCGGGCCCGCAATCGTCCCCGTCGCCGCCGGCGACCGGTACGATCCGGCGGCGGCGCTGAGCCAGGGGATCAGCCTCAACCACAAGGGGCTCACCGTCGAGGCGTCGCGCGTCCTCAACGACGCGCTGAGCCGGTTGCCCGCCGCCACCGGCGCGGCGACCCGTGCCGAGCTGCTGCTCGAGACGGGGCTGGCGGATTCGAACATCCGCTTCGCGGACGCCGCGCGCGAACATTTCGACGCGGCGGACGCGATCCTCGCCGCGAACCCGGAAGCGCGCTCGCCGTTCCTCTTACGCAAGCGCGACACCTATCGCGCGCTGGACCTCGTCAACCGCCGCCAGTTCGCCGAGGCGCTGGCGA
>CAXTTU010000459.1:0-2298 GCA_964247225.1 uncultured Sphingomonas sp.
GCCGGCGACAACCCCTGGGGCGAAGGTGCGACGACGCTGGAGTGGACCCTGTCCTCGCCGCCGCCCTATCACCAGTTCGAGACGCTGCCGGTGATCGACGACGGGATGAAGGGCGGGCACTAGCCCGCCCGCGGAGCGGGCATAGCCCCGCTCCGTCAGCCCGTCCGGCCGGCGTCGCCATAGCGACGTCCGACGTCACGGGAGTGGAAGGTAAACGATGCCCCGCATCGTTTAGGTCATGCCGGGGGCATGACCGACCTTCCACTCTCCCGTGACGGCCTTGCCATCCTAACACCAGATTACTGGAACCGCCCCGGCTCACCCCCGGGGCGTTTTTCTTTGCCCAAACAATACCCTATGTCAGGACAACGTCATACATCCCGTGCTACTGACACCGATGTGACTACCGCCCTTCCCCACAGCTATCCCGTCGGCATCGACCCGGCCGACATCGACTTCATGGGTCATGTCAACAACGCCAGCTATCTGAAGTGGGTGCAGGCCGCCGTCATCAGCCACTGGCAGCGCCTCGCCCCGCCCGAGGCGGTCGCCCAGCATCTCTGGGTCGCGTTGAAGCACGAGATCACCTATCGCAAGCCGACCTTCCTCGGCGACGACGTGATCGCGACCGTTTTGCTCGAGAAGGTGCAGGGCGCCCGCGCCTTTTACGAAACGGTGATCAAGCGCGGCGACGAGGTGCTGGCCGAGATCAAGTCGAGCTGGTGCAGCCTCGACGCGACCACGCTTCGCCCGGCGCGGCTGGCCAAGAACGTGGTCGACCGCTTCCTGCCCGACCCGGACTGAACCGACCCGGACTGGACCGACCCGGACCACGCGCGCTAGAGCCGCCGCGGCCCTTGGGGAGGCGGGGATGGCAAGTCTGGGCAACATGGGCATGACGGCCGCCGAACGCGCCCGCGGCATGGACGCGGTGAATCTGTTCTTCGGCGCTCTGCTCGGCGCGAATCTCGGGACGTTCGGGCAATTGCCGCTGGTCGGCTATGTACAGATGGTTGCGATGCTGGCCGGATCGGTGATCGCGATTCAAAGCGCGCTGCATGCGCGCAGCCGCCGCCGTGCCGGGCTGGTGCTCGGCCTGTACGCCCTGCTGCTCGGCGGCGCCCTTCTCGTTCCGGGCTTGCGGCCCGAAGGCTCCGCCCCAGGCGATTTCGCCCGCACGGTGGTCACGCTCGCGATCTGGCTGGTGCTGGCCGGGTCGATGAAGCTCTTCCCCCAGCAAGCCGATACGGAGTAGCGGCGTCTCATGGCCCGTGCCGATCCTGCTCATCTGTCCTGGGTCGGTGTCGCCCCGAACGCCCCCTATTTCGTCGACGAGCATAGCCGGCCCTGGACGCCCATCGGCCACAACGACTCGATTAGTTGGATTAATTTGGAGGGCCTGTTCCGCCGCCGCGACCTGGCGGGCGTCGAGGCGCATCTGCAGATGCTGGTGGACCACGGCGTCACTGTCGTCCGGCTGATGATCGAATACGCTCAGGTCCGCCACCGCTATCTTGAGCGCCCCGCGGGCGTCTTCGTGCCCGCAATGGTCACGCTCTGGGACGACCTGTTCCAAATCTGCGAGCGCGTCGGCCTGCGCCTGCTGCTCACCCCCGTCGACACCTTCTGGATGTGGATGCACTGGCGCCACCATCCCTGGAACGCCGCCAATGGCGGCCCGCTCGGCCGCATGAACGACGTGCTGCTCGACGCAGGCGCCCGCGCGGCGATCAAGGCGCGCTTGACCTTCATGGTCGAACGCTGGGGCGGCTCGGGCGCGCTGTTCGCCTGGGACCTGTGGAACGAGATCCACCCCGCGCAGGCCAACGACACGGTCGATTGCTTTAATGAATTCATCGCCGACCTGTCGCATCACGTCCGCGACCTCGAATGCCGCCTCTACGGCCGCGCGCACCCGCAGACCGTGTCGCTGTTCGGGCCGGAGCTGTGGCTGCAGCCGCACCACGATCTCGCGACACCGATCTTCCGCCACCCCGACCTCGATTTCGCGACCATCCACATCTATCGCACCGGCGCGATCGATAACCCCAAGGACACGGTCGCCCCCGCGGTCGCGATGGGCAAGGTGGTGCGCGACTGCCTCGCCGAAACGCCCGCGACCCGCCCCTTCCTCGACACCGAGCACGGGCCGATCCACAGCTTCAAGGACAAGAAGAAGACGCTGCCCGAGGCGTTCGACGACGAATATTTCCGCCACACCGCTTGGGCGCACCTGGCGAGCGGGGCGGCGGGCGGCGGCATGCGCTGGCCCAACCGCCGCCCGCACGTGCTCACCCC
>CAXTTU010000460.1:0-2291 GCA_964247225.1 uncultured Sphingomonas sp.
AGCAGCGCCGCGCCCATGCAGTAGTTTCGCACCGTGCCGACGCCGTGGGTCAGCACCAGCCAGCCCTCGTCGAGTTCGATCGGCGACCCGCAATTGCCCATCTGGACGAACTCCCACGGGTAATGCGGGCGGATGATCCGCTCGCCGCCCTCCCAGTGGAGGAGGTCGTCGGACTGGAGCAGCCAGATATTCTCGTTATCCTGCCGCGCCAGCATCGTGTAATGCCCGCCGACCCGGCGCGGGAACAGCGCCATGCCCTTAGCGGCCGCCGCGTTGCCGGTCAGCGGCCGCATGTTGAAGCCCCGGAAATCGTCGGTGTCGAGCAGCTCGGATCGAGCGTCGGTGCCGTTGAAGGCGGTGTAGGTGCCGTAATAGAGTGCCTTGCCGTCCTCCTCGACGAAGCGCACCAGCCGCACATCCTCGATCCCGCGACTCTGGCTCGGTAGCATCGGGAACAGGATCGTTTCCGACAGGGCACGCCCTCCGCCGCAGAGCAGCTTCACCCCCGCCGCGCCGTCCTGCGCGACATGTTCGATGATCGGCGGCACCGCGGTCGGGCTCGCCTCGTCGACCGTAACCGACGCGTCCGCCCCGATCAGCCCCGTGCGGAAGGTGACGGAGGAGACATGCCCTTCGCCGATCGCGCGGAGCGACATGACGAAGCGGGTCGCGCCCTCGGGCACGTCGTTCTGGTCGGGGTGGACGACCATGCTCGGGTTGAACAGCGCCGCCGCCTCGAATGAATATTCCTCAGAGAAGTATGCGCCGATCAGCAGCGCCTGGTCACGGCGCAGCGTGGACCGGTCAACAGTCAGCCCCTCCATCGTGTCGAACCGACGCATCAGCAGCTCGTCGACGTCGCGGTGGCGCTCGTCGAGCGAGCCGATGATGGTGCGCCGCTCCGCCTTCACCTCCGCCTCGTCGAGCGACAGGATGCGGTCGACGATCACCTGCGCGCGCGACTTGCCCGGCGTGGCGAACGGGCCGGGATATTCGGGCGAGAAGGGCCGCACGACCGTGCGCGACGGGTCGGGCCGGAGGATCAGCGACAGGTGCTTCATCACGTCGTCGGCCATGGTCGGCGAATCTCCCAGCGCGGTCGCGACGGGCCTAGCGAGTGTATCGAAACGGAGCCATGGCTTCTGCGCGCGCAACGCAACCAAGCGCGTGGGTGCAGGTTGATGCAGATGAGCCGGCTCGACCCAAGAAGCCGGCCCGAACGCAGCAAGGAGCAGGCATCATGGCCGACAACAGCACTCAAGCCAGCGCCACCGCGAGCGCGGCGACCGACAGCGCCGCCGCGGCGACCAGGAACACGACCGACGCGATGCGCGACGCGGGCGAGCGGATGCGCGACACGTTCCAGTCCGGCATGGCCGAGCCGGCGAAGCGCGCAACCGAAGCGATGCGCGCGACCGGCGAGAAGATGGCGCAGGGCGGCTCGACCCTCGGCCTGAAGATGCTCGACCAGGCGGAGCAGAACGCGCAGGCCGGGTTCGCGGCGATGCGTCAGGCGGCGCAGGCGAAGGACGTGTCCGACGTCATGAAAATCCAGGGCGACTTCATGCGCGAGTACAGTTCCCGCTCGATGGCGCAGGCGCGCGAGATCGGCGAATTGATCGTCCAGTTCGGCCGCGACGCGGTCGCGCCGATGCGGGGTCAATAGCCGCGAAGGCGAGGGCGGGCGGCTAACGCCTGTCCTCGTCGCCTACGCTCCAACCGTGGCTTTCAACGATCGTCGACGCGACGGGCCGATGATCCGCATCGAGCGACGGACGGTAGCGGAAGCGCTCCTGGATCAAGCGGCAGGTGAGCGCATCAAGTTCGGGTTCGCCGCTCGACTGAGTGACATGGCACGGGCCCACCCGCCCGTCCGGCTCGACGATGTAGCGCACCCACACGACGCCAGCACCGCTGTCGGCGAGTTCGGGCGGCAGGTCACGCATGGTGAGCCGCCCGGCGATGCGCCGCGGCGGCGTCTCGCGCTCGAACCCGCCGCCGTCGCCATCACCGTCCCCGCGACCACCGCCGCCAAAGCCCTGGCCTTCACCGCCTGCGCCCGTTCCCGGCCCGGGCAGGTCCGCCGCGCCCGCCGAGGGCGCGGGGCCGCGCTCGGGTACGGGTGCCGCAATCACCGGCGGAGGCGGGACGACGAGCCGCACGACCGGCGTCGGCGCGACTACGGGCGTCGCCTTGGCGCGCAGATTGGGCGGCGCGGCTGCGGCAGCCGGGCGGTGCGTGGCGGGCTTGGGCGGCGGCTGGTCGGGCGGTGGCGGTGGCGGCGGGGGCGC
>CAXTTU010000461.1:0-2290 GCA_964247225.1 uncultured Sphingomonas sp.
GAACCGCTCCCCCTTGCCGGGCAGCAGGTAGCGCCGGGCGATCATCCGTTCGTAGCGGGACAGGATCATGTCGGGGTGGATGCTCGGCGGGAGGGGCGCAAGCGCATCTAGGCGTCTGTTGCGGAATCGCAACATCCTTTCGGCAATCGGCGGAGGGGCACGGGTTGGCTGATGACAACCGCGTGAACCGGTTCTAGCCCATTCCCATCGAGACACAGGCCGTGGCCGTGGTTCGGGGACGCCTAGCCGGGCACGCAGCGACAAACGCGCGGACGGACGGGCACTTAGGGGGCTGACGAGCGATCGTCACGCAGGCGCCCGGGGTGGAAACACTCCGGGCGTTTGCGTTGGGGCGAAGCGCAACGCGCGTTGCGCGCAGCGCATCGCCCCAACCGGACGGCGGGGGCGCATCGGCGCATCCCGTTCGACGGCGGCTTCGCCGTCGTCGCGCCCGCCGAGCACGCCACGCCCTCCAACCCCCGCCTAGGAAAATCACACTAAGGCCGGTCCGGCCCCTTGAACCCCCCTTCCCCCGAACCAGATAGGTGCCGCGCGGTGCCATAATGGGCCGCGTATCCGGACGCCGCGGGACATCCCGGGCGTTCTCATCAACTCGCTCACAAGAGGAATTGATATGCGTCTCGACCTCACCCCCTATCGCCGCTCCACCGTCGGCTTCGACCGCCTGTTCGACATGCTCGAATCGAACGCGCGCAATTCGGTGGACAACTACCCCCCGTTCAACCTCGAGCGCGTCGCCGACGACCGCTACCGCATCACGCTCGCCGTCGCCGGGTTCAGCCGCGAGGAGATCGAGATCACCGCGCAGCCGGGCCTGCTTGTCGTGTCGGGCAAGAAGGACGAGAAGTCGGGGGCGGGCAACTTCCTCCACCTCGGCATCGCCAACCGCGGCTTTGAGCGCCGCTTCGAGCTCGCCGACTTCGTCTTTGTCGAGGACGCGCGGCTCAATGACGGGCTGCTGGTGATCGACCTCGTCCGCCAGGTGCCCGAGGCGATGAAGCCCAAGTCGGTCGCGATCAAGACCGGTGCCCCGCTCGCCGCCGTCGAGAACGCGCCCGTCGAGCAGGCGCAGGCCGCGTAAGGAACTCACCGCTGCGGTTCACTCCCGCCGCAGCGTTGATCGAGAGCGCCCGGACCGAAAGGTCCGGGCGTTTTCGCGTCCGTCCTGGTCAGGCGTGGTCCGCGACGAACGGAATGACGCGGCGGTAGTCGTCGAGCGCGCCCGTGCCATGTGCGGGCGGCTGGTGCTGGCGCAGGCGGAAATAGTCCTCGACAATGGTCGCCTGCTGCTCGTTCATATACGATGCGAACGGTCGGTTTGGATCGAGCTCACCATAGGCGTAAGGATCGCGACCGAACACGCGGCCGACCTGCTCGACCAGCCCGCGAAGGCGCAGCGATCGTCCGGTCTGATATTGCCACGCATGGGTCAGCTCGTGGATCATCCACGCCGCGTTCCCGACCAAGATCGAGAAGTCGGGCAGGTAGTCCTCCGGGCGAAACCACAGCTCGCCATTCGGGGTCATCGCCACGCCCTTGCCCTGCCCCGGCAGATAGGCGCGATTGTGGATGCGGACGCGCGAGAGGTCGAGCGCATCGCCGAAGATCGCGCGCGCGAGATTGGCCTCGCCATCGGTCAGCACCCGGTCGATCCGCTCCGCCTTCACCCGCGCCTCGCTCCGAGCGCGCGCTCGATCCGCCGCCAGCTGGCGATGCACACCGCGAACAGCAATGGCCCGGCCAACACGACAAAGGCGACCTTGGCGTCCAGCCATGCCTCGCTCGGCCGACTGCCGGGCCGGTAATCGGCGGCGGTGAAACCTTCTGCGAAGAGCAGGAACGCGCACCAATACACGCCGCTCAGCACCGCCGCGACCAGCGTCAATACGGCGCGTTTCATACCAACCGGCTCTGCCGCAGCGCCGCCGCGATGAAGCTCCTGAACAGCGGGTGCGGGTCGAAGGGTTTGCTTTTCAGCTCCGGGTGGAACTGGACGCCGACGAACCAGGGGTGGTCGGGTCGCTCGACGATCTCGGGTAGCGCGCCGTCGGGACTCATGCCGCTGAACACCAGCCCGCCCTTTTCAAGCGCGTCGCGATAGCCGGTGTTGACCTCGTAGCGGTGGCGGTGGCGTTCGCTGATCTCGGTGCCGCCATAGATGGACGCGACCACGGAGTTGCCGTCGAGCCGCGCCGGGTAGGCCCCGAGCCGCATCGTGCCGCCCAGATCGCCCGCCGCCTCGCGCCGCTCTAGTCCCTCATGCCCCATC
>CAXTTU010000462.1:0-2289 GCA_964247225.1 uncultured Sphingomonas sp.
CCGGCGCGGCGGGCGACGTCAACGCTCCGCCACCCGCTGGATCTGGAGCGGCAGCGGGCGGCCGAGTGCGTATTTCGCGCCGTCACCGACGACGAAATACGGTGCCCAGAAGAACGGGTGCGAATAGGCCGGCTGGCGCATCAGCTCGCGCTGCGCATCCTGCAGCGCGACCGCGATCGGCTGCCCGCGCGCGGCGGTGTAGAAGCTGCGCACGAACTCGTCGCTGTCGGCTTCCGCCGACACCTGCCAATAGGTCGCCATTACTGCGCGCGCGTTCGCGGCGAGGAAGGCGCGGACGAGGCCTTCGAGCGTCGAGCCCGACTCCTCCTGCCCCGACAGTCGCGCGAGCCGGCCTTCGTTCACCCCGCTCGCGGTGTCGCAGGCGGACAGCACGACGAGGTTCGCGTCGAGCCGCAGCTCCGCGATCTCGGAAAAGCTCAGCAGCCCGTCCGAATTGCCCTCACCGAACGAGGCGACCAGCGCGGGCGGCGATTGCGAGCAGCCCCATTGCCCTTCCTGCAGGCCATGCGTGGCGAAGTGCAGGATCTGGAACTGGCCAAGGTCGCCGCGCGCCTCGACGCCCGTGTCGCTGAACGCGGCATCGATGATCATCGGCGCGCTCGGATCGTCGAGCGCGTCGGCGGCGGTGTGGAGCTCGCGCCGGTCGATCGGCTTCAGCTCGCGCGACAGGGCGGCGAGCTCACCGAAGCGCACCGAACACCCATAGCCGACCTGCACCATCCGCCCCGCCCCGCCCGGCGGCACCTGCGCCGGGACATGCTCGCCCAGCCCGAGGAACAGCTTGGGCGCGCGACTCGGCGGCAGCGCGCGCGAGACCAGGAACGAGCGCGGCGACAAGGCAGTCGACACGGCCGTACGCGCGGCCAGGAACGCGGTTTGCGAGAAGTCGAACGGCGCGGGCCGCTGAACCCCGCGGTCATAGCGGGTGACGAGCACCCCGATCGGCAGCCGCTCCAGCGGCCCCGCCGGATCGACGATCAGCGCGCGCGCGTTCGCGACGAGCTCGGCATCGGGGCCGGTGACGAGGCGGAACAGCGCATAGGCCTTGGCATCGTCGAACGGCGCGAGCTTGCCCGCATCGAGCCGCCCGTCGATCGACGCGCGGACATCGGTGGCGAGCTGGTCCACCGCCGCCCGGGCGCGCGCATCCGGCGCGACCGCGTAGAGGTCGGTCCGCTCGCGCGAGACAAACAGCCCATAGATGCGCCCGCCCGTCTGCGTCACCTTGAGGTACACTTCGCCCGGGCGCAGCGCCGCGCGCAATTCGGCGAGCGTCGCGGGGCGCTCATCAACCGCACGGAACTTGGGGTCGCTCGCCAGCTGCGCATCGACTTGAAGCAGCCGCGCCTCCGCCGCCGCGCGCTCGCGCTCGAGCTCGGGGACGGTGGGCTGGCCGGGCTGCGCGCCCGCGGCGATCGCATAGCGCAGCCGGGTGATGTCACGCTCCAGCTCCGCACGGTCGCGCACCGCCGCGCCCATCGCGGGGTCGGCGGCGACCACCGCCTGCAACTGGCTGACCTGCCGCGCGACGGCGGGCTCGCCGCTCGCCTGCAGCGCGCGGAAGAAGCGCTCGCCGGTATCGCCCTTCACGCCGCCGCGCGCCTCGGCGACGAGCAGGTCGAGATAGCCCTCGATCGCCGCCGAATTGCCGAGCGAGCCCGCATGCGCGTCGATCGCCGCGTCCACCGCCCGCGCATAGCTGTCGCGGATCGCCACATGGCTCGCGCCGCTGCGCGCGAACACCGCCGCCCGCTCCATCTCTGCGTCCGCGACCGCGGGCTCGTTGCCCGTGCCCGCGGTGGCGAGCGCGCCGCGGCGCAGATCATCCACCGCACGGTCGAAACTTTCCAGCGCGGGCGCGATCTCGCCGCGCCGGACGAGCAGCCGCGCGCGCTGCCGCTCGATCCTGGCACCGAGCCACAGCGTCTGCGCCTTGTCGATCCGCTCGGTCTGGAGCGGGCGGTAGGCGGTCGCGGCGGCGTTGATCGCGGTCAACGCGCCCGCCTCGTCGCCCAGCGAGAACAGCGCGACGCTCCGCGCCCAGTTCACTTCCGCATCAAGCGCCAGCCGCGCGAGGTCGGTGGTGTCGGGCACCGCGATCGAGCGCACCGCCGCGTTGCGGGCCGCGCGCGGCTGGTTGAGCAGGCGCAATGTCGCCGGGTCCTGCAGCGGCTGGTCGGCGCGGGCGTCCGCCTGCGCTATCCGGTCGAGCGTCGCCAGCGCCTCGGCGAACTGGCGGCGGTTGACGAGGTCCAGCGCGCGATAGGT
>CAXTTU010000463.1:0-2282 GCA_964247225.1 uncultured Sphingomonas sp.
GCATCGTCGAGCGCAGCCGCAAGGTGGCGGGGCAGCTCAACGCGGGCGTCAAGGGGCTGATGAAGAAGAACAAGGTGCAGGTGTTCGACGGCGTCGGCGCGCTGGCGGGCGCGGGCAAGCTGACGGTGAAACAGGGCGACAAGACCACCGAACTCACCGCCAAGCACATTCTGGTCGCTACCGGCGCGCGGGCGCGCGAGCTCCCCTTTGCCAAGGCGGACGGCAAGCGCATCTGGACCTATCGGCACGCGATGGTGCCAGAGGAGATGCCGACCAAGCTGCTGGTGATCGGCTCGGGCGCGATCGGGGTCGAGTTCGCGAGCTTCTACCACGACATGGGGGCGGAGGTGACGATCCTCGAGATGCTCCCGCGCATCCTTCCGGTCGAGGACGAGGAGGTCAGCGCGTTCATGGAGAAGCAACTCACCAAGCAGGGCATCGCGATCCGCACCGGCGCGGGACTGGAGGGGCTCGACGTCGGCGCGGACGGCGTCACCGCCTCCATCAAGGGCAAGGACGGCCAGACCACGTCCGAGCAGTTCAGCCACGCGATCATCGCGATCGGCATCGTGCCGAATACGGAGGAGATCGGGTTGGAGGCGCTGGGCGTCGAGACCGAGCGCGGGCACATCAAGGTGGACGGTTACGGCCGCACCAACGTGCCGGGCGTGTACGCCATCGGCGACGTCACCGGAGCGCCCTGGCTCGCGCACAAGGCGAGCCATGAGGGGATCGTCTGCGTCGAGAAGATCGCCGGCGGCGACCCGCACCCGTTCGAGGTGTGGAACATCCCCGGCTGCACCTATTCGCGCCCGCAAGTCGCCTCCGTCGGCTTCACCGAGGCCAAGGCGAGGGACGCGGGCTATGACGTGAAGGTGGGCAAGTTCCCCTTCATCGGCAACGGCAAGGCGATTGCGCTCGGCGAGGCGGAAGGGTTCGTCAAGACGGTGTTCGATGCGGGCACGGGCGAGCTGCTCGGCGCGCACATGATCGGCGCGGAGGTGACGGAGCTTATCCAGGGCTATGTGGTCGCGCGCCAGTTGGAGACGACGGAAGCCGAGCTGATGGAAACGGTGTTCGCGCACCCGACGCTGTCAGAGATGATGCACGAATCGGTGCTCGGCGCGTATGGGCGGGCGATCCACTTCTGACAGGCAACCGCGGTCCCTTGCCAGCGTTCAGCCGCGCGAGGAGATTACTTTATGGTCGCCGATCCCGAACAGACTTATCGCGACTTCAAGCGGGCGGTGAACATGACACCCGCCGCGCTCGAGAAGTGGCTGGAGACGCCCGACAGCCAGGCGGTCGGCTGGAAGGGCGCGGACGGCAAGGGCGAGGTCGAAAGCGTCGGTCACGCGGAGGGGCGGCGCATCGTCGAGCTGCTGCATAGGCCCAAGTCGGCGCTGACCGATGACGACTACGCGCACATGGCGAAGGTGGTCGGCTATGTGCACCGGCATCTGGCGGAGGGCGGACCGGCTGAGGACAAGGAACATTCGCGTTGGCGTTACTCGCTGATGAACTGGGGGCATGACCCCTGCAAGTGAGCCGGGGCGACGCGCCAGGCGAAGGGTGGTGGGGCGTTGTCGTTGGCGGGCACGCGAGCGAGCGCGGCGAGCAGGTGACGTGCCGCCGCGAGTAGCGCGACCGCGCCAGCCGGGGCAACGCGCGGGTCGGCGAGCACGCCCACCATTGCCGCCGCGATCATCAGCGTCACGCGACGGTCTGCGCCTTGCCGGGTGCTCCAAGCGAGCGAGGCGGATAGCAGCAGCGCGGGGAGCAGCCCGACGACGCTCGCACCCGGCACTGTCGCGGGCACAACGAGCGCGCCTACCAAGACGACACGCGCGCCGTCGTCTGCGTGAAGACGGTGCAGCCCAGCGCACAGCCGCGCTCCCCAAGCCGCGAGCGCGCCGATCGCTGCCGCCCAGGCAAGCCCCAGCATCGGCCAGTGCGTCAGCACCTCCATTCGCCCGAGCAGCGCGGGAACGCCGGGCGCGGGCGGGCCACCAATCAGCGACAGCGAAGCCGCCGCAAAGGTCACCGCCGCCGCCGCGAGCGGGATCGAGCGAGAGGTGTGGCGAAGGGGCACTTCCCGATCCTGCCCCCGCCCGGTTGCCGCCGCGTTAACGCCGCGCCCGTTGACGTTGCGCCGGGCCCTCGCTATGGCCCGCCGCGTCCGCGCCTTTCGGGGCAGGGACATGCTTGAACATTGCTGCGTGCACGTCAGGGCCCCGGGAGGCATCGCCGCCCACAGGCTCCTTTCGCGTTCCCGTTGTTTT
>CAXTTU010000464.1:0-532 GCA_964247225.1 uncultured Sphingomonas sp.
GCGTGGCGTTGGCGAGCGCGGCATCCACCCTCACCTCGGCCACCGCCCCGCGCTGCTCGACCGTCACGTCGAGGCGGCGGAGCCGGAGCGCGCGCGCGTGCGCCGCGTCGCGTACGCCATTGACGGTCGCGGCGAGGCCGGGGTTCGCCGGTCGCGCGGCCTCCTCGGCCCGCGCGGCGCTCATCCCCACCAGCGCCAATGCCACGCAAGCGATCCCGAGCTTTGGCATGGCCCCTCCCCTTCCCCAAACCAGGCTAGGACCGCCGCGCGCGCGAGGCAAGCCGTGCCCGCGCCCGCGCCCCGCGGTCAGCGCACCGTGACGAGGTGCTCGCCGCCCGGCTGCTGGACGAAGCTGGTCCGCCGCCCGGTGAACCGCTCGATGACCGCCGCGGCGAACGGACCGGCCAGGCCGTATAGCAGGATGTTGACCGCGACCGCGAAGCTGATGGTGGCGCGGGACCAATGGAACTCGGTCTCCAGCGGCACCATCAGCACGCCGGGCACGGAGCGTATGCCGGCAGCGACCAGCAGC
>CAXTTU010000464.1:542-1765 GCA_964247225.1 uncultured Sphingomonas sp.
GTGAAGCGCTCGATCACCGCCGCGGCGGTGCGGGCATGCTTGCTCGGCTTCACGCAGGTGAACGCGCCCCCGCCCGCCACCGCCATCGGCAGCAGCAGCTGGTCGGCGAGGTACGGCCCCGCGAACGCATCGCAACCGAGATAGCCGCGCATCCGCGCGCTCGCCTGCCGCGCGACGCTCTCTGCCGACACGCCGAGCTTGCCAAACCCGCTCACCACCTCTGTCGCCCGCTCGAACCGCGCCTCAAGCAGCAGTATGTTGCCCGGTCCCTCGTCCTCGGGCAGCTCACGGACGGCGAGGTCCTCCTCCGCCCAGCCGAGCGCCCCGCGCACGACGGCGATCTCGCGCTCGGCCACGTCGCGCGGCAGCCCGGTGAACAGCGCGCGAGCACCGACGCCTAGCCGCGCGCCGCGTTCGATCAGCTCGACGGGGGCGAGCAGCGCGGGGGCGATGTCGACCTCCACCCGCCCGCCGCCGCGCGGGTAGAAGCCGTGCCGCACCAACCGCGCCTCGACGCGCCCGCCCATCCGGGCGACCACGGGGAGGAAGGCGCGCGCGATGAAGTCGAACGGCGGAGCGAGCATGTTGTGCGTGCCGCCCTCCAGCACCGTTTGGAGCACCAGCCCCGTCGACCCCGCCGTGCCGACCGCGAACCGATACTCGCCAGGGGTGACCCGGCCCGGGCGGAAAACGAGTTCGGCCGAACCGATGCTCAGCCCCTCGCATTTCGCTCCGCCAATCACGCACGCCGCCTCCACCGCGGTCAGGTGCTGGCGCATGAGCCCCGGCCTGGAACGGCGCGCGCGCACGTTCGTGATCCGCACCGCCGCGCCGGTGACGAGCGAGAGCGCGCACGCGTTGCGCACCACCTGCCCCCCGCCCTCGCCCTCGGAACCGTCGATCTCGATCATGGCCGTTCTCGTGTTTGGATGGTGCGCGTCGTCCGCGGCTGCTCGCGCAGCCGGTGAAGTGGGGCGGCATGCCCCCGGCATACCGCTGCTTCCCCCTTCACCCCTTCACGCACACCACCTGTTTCAGCGTGTGGACGATCTCGACCAGGTCCGCCTGCGCGGCCATCACCGCCTCGATCGGCTTATAGGCGCGAGGGCTCTCATCGATCACGCCCTCGTCCTTGCGGCATTCGACGCCGGCGGTGTCGCGGATATGCTCGTCCAGCGTCACCAGCTTCCTGGCCTGTGTCCGGCTCATCACCCGCCCCGCGC
>CAXTTU010000464.1:1775-2274 GCA_964247225.1 uncultured Sphingomonas sp.
AGCACGAGTCGAAGCTCTCCGGGTTGCCCCGCCCGCGCACGATGAACGATTTCGCGCCCATCGAACCCGGGATGATTCCCATCACCCCGGTGGCCGCGCGCACCGCGCCCTTGCGGGTGACGAGCACGTTCTCGCCGAAATGCCGCTCGCGCGCGACGTAGTTATGGTGGCAGTTCACCGCCTCCAGCTCCGCCTCGAACGGCTTGGCGATCGCGCTCCTCAGCGCGGCAATGACGTTGGTCATCATCATCCGCCGGTTGAGCGCCGCATAGTCCTGCGCCCAGCCCACCGCCTCGACATAGTCGTCGAAATGCTCGGTCCCTTCCGGAAAATAGGCCAGGTCCTGATCGGGCAAGTTGAGGTGCCAGCGGCGCGCATCCTCCTTCGCCAGTTCGATGAAATAGCTGCCGATCGCATTGCCTACGCCGCGCGAGCCCGAATGCAGCATCACCCACACGCGCCCGTCCTCGTCGAGACACACCTCGATGAAATGGTTGCC
>CAXTTU010000465.1:0-1234 GCA_964247225.1 uncultured Sphingomonas sp.
TTGCAGCGGTCGCCGTCGTGACGGCCATCGCCGCGAACGCCAGGAGCCTGCGCACTGCGGGTGATGGGGCGATGCGGTATGCCATTGGGGTGTGGGATGTGATGTGGGACGGGAAGGGGGCGATCGCAAGAGCGTCGCCGCCGTGCTACACGGGCACGTCGAAGCCGAGGGCCCGGAGCGCCGCTTCGGCCGCATCCTGGTCCTGTTGCACGTTGCCGCCCGAGATGCCGATGCCGCCGACGAGCTTGCCGTCGTCGACGAGTGGGTACCCGCCGCCGACCGCCATCATGCGAGGCAGGTAGGCCAGCGGCGCCACGTTGGGGTCGGCGACATAGGCGTTCCAGACGTGTGTCGGATACCCGTACGACGCAGCCGTCCACGCCTTGTTGATCGCGACCTCGGCCGCGAGAAACGGCGCGCCGTCCGTCCGCTCGAACGCCTTGAGCGCGCCGGTCGCATCGGTGACGGCGACGGCCGCTTCGATGCCGATGGACATCGCGGGGCCTGCAGCGGTCGCCGTCGTGACGGCCATCGCCGCGGACGCCAGGAGCCCGCGTACTGCGGGTGACGGGGCGATGGACTTGGCAGCGGTGAGCGCCGCGGCGATGAGCGCTTGCGCGGCCTCGCGCGTGACGGCGGCCGTCGGGAACGACTTCGCCGGCCGTGACGGTGGTGCCTCGATGGTCATGAGCGGATTCCGTGGTGATGGGATCGTGCGGTGATGCCCAGCCCCGACGCGGGCGCGTCCGGGCCGACGCGTTCAGGAGCCTGCCGGGCCGAACCCTGCGACGGCGAGCTTGCCGCGCGCCGTGCCGCTCTCGATGACGGCGTGGACGCGCTTCAGCGTGGCCGCGTCGATCGGCCCGAACCGCTCGGTGAGCGTCGTGCGCAGGACGCCCGCGTCGACCAGGCGCGCCACTTCGGTGAGCAGTCGCCCCTGCTCGGCGACGTCGGCCGTGTCGAACATCGGGCGGGTGAACATGAACTCCCAGTGCACCGAGACCGACTTGCGCTTGAACGCGCCGATGCCGAGCGCCGGCGGGTCATCGATCAGCCCGAAGCGGCCCTGCGGGGCGATCAGTTCGGCGATCTCGCCCAGGTGGCGGTCCGTGTGGGTGGTCGAGAACACGAAGGCCGGCGCGCCGATCCCGAGCGCGGCGACCTGCGCCGCGAGCGGCCGCGCGTGGTCGAGCACGTGGTGCGCCCCCATGTCGCGCACCCAGGCGGTGGTCTC
>CAXTTU010000465.1:1244-2264 GCA_964247225.1 uncultured Sphingomonas sp.
GTGCCGATGACCGTGAGGTCGGTGAGGGCGCGCGCCATCTGCACCGCGATCGAGCCCACGCCGCCCGCGCCGCCGATGATGAGGACCGCTGGCGCCGCCCCGGGGACCGGCTTCCGGACGTCGAGCCGGTCGAAGAGGACTTCCCAGGCCGTGATCGCCGTCAGGGGCAGGGCCGCCGCGCCCGCCCAGTCGAGCGTCGTCGGCTTTGTGCCGACAATGCGCTCGTCGACGAGGTGGTATTGGCTGTTGGTGCCGGGCCGGCCGATCGCGCCCGCGTAGAAGACCGCGTCGCCCGGGCGGAAGCGCGTCGCGTCGGCCCCGACGGCCGTCACGACGCCGGCGGCGTCCCAGCCGAGCACCTTCCAGGCGCCCGGATCAGGCGCGGTGCTCGCGCGGAGCTTGACGTCGACCGGGTTGACCGACACGGCCCGGACCTCGACCAGCAGGTCTCGACCTGCCGGGGTCGGGGTCGGGAGCTCGATGTCGACGAGGGACGCCTGACGATCGAGAGGTCCCGGTTGCTGATAACCGACGGCGCGCATGGCTGGTCTCCGTGTTGGGGTAGAGACTAGAATGCACCCAATGATCGTCTGCTGGTAGTACGCACATCTCCTGCACATAGTGTCGAAAAGGATACCGTCATGCCCCAGACCCGTCCGCACGCACGGCACACGCGTTTCGACTGCAACCCCGGCTGCGCGGTCGAGGCGACCATCAGCCTCATCGACGGCAAGTGGAAGTGCGTCATCTTGTGGCACCTCCGGGCCGGCACGGCGCGCTTCAACGAGATCCGCCGGCGCGTGCCGGACGTGACGCAGCGCATGCTGACCAACCAACTGCGCGAACTGGAGGCGGACGGGCTCATCGTCCGGACCGTCTACGCCCAGGTGCCGCCGAAGGTGGAGTACAGCCTCTCGCCGCTCGGGCGCACGCTGGAGCCGGTGCTCATGGCGTTGAAGGGCTGGGGCGACGCGAACCTCGGCCTGTTCGCGAAGACGAACGCGGCGGCGTAACCGCGGG
>CAXTTU010000466.1:0-2252 GCA_964247225.1 uncultured Sphingomonas sp.
ATCGCCGCCGAGCCCGACATCGCGCGCGTGCCGGTGATGATCGACTCATCGAAATGGAGCGTGATCGAGGCGGGGCTGAAATGTGTTTCGGGCAAGCCAATCGTCAACTCGATCAGCATGAAGGAGGGCGAAGCGCCGTTCCTCGACGCCGCGCGCAAGGTGATGGCCTATGGCGCGGCAGTGGTCGTGATGGCGTTTGACGAGGTCGGGCAGGCGGATACGAAAGTGCGCAAGGTCGAGATATGCGCGCGCGCCTACGACCTGCTCACCGGCATCGGCTTCCCGCCCGAGGACATCATCTTCGACCCCAACATCTTCGCGGTCGCGACGGGGATTGAGGAGCACAACAACTACGCGGTCGATTTCATCGAGGCGTGTCGCGAGATCAAGGCGCGGCTGCCGCACGTTCACATCTCCGGCGGCCTGTCGAACCTGAGCTTCAGCTTCCGCGGCAATGAGCCGGTGCGCCGCGCGATGCACTCCGTGTTCCTCTACCACGCGATTCCCGCCGGGCTCGACATGGCGATCGTCAACGCCGGGCAGCTCGACGTGTACGACACGATCGCGCCCGAGCTTCGCACCGCGTGCGAGGATGTGATCCTCAACCGCGACCCCGACGCGGGCGAGCGGCTGGTCGCGCTCGCCGAACGCTATCGCGGGACGGACGCGGTCGCGGAGAAGCAGGCGGCGGAGTGGCGCTCGCTCCCGGTCCGCAAGCGGCTCGAATACGCGCTCGTGAAGGGTATCGACGCGCATGTGGTCGACGACACCGAAGAGGCGCGGCAGGGCTATCCGCGCCCGATCGAGGTGATCGAGGGCCCGCTGATGGACGGGATGAACGTCGTCGGCGACCTGTTCGGCTCGGGCAAGATGTTCCTGCCGCAGGTCGTGAAGTCCGCCCGCGTGATGAAAAAGGCGGTCGCGCACCTGCTCCCCTTTATCGAAGCGGCGAAGGAAGAAGGGCAGCGCGCCAAGGGCCGGATCGTGATGGCGACAGTCAAGGGCGACGTCCACGACATCGGCAAGAACATCGTCGGCGTGGTGCTTCAGTGCAACGGGTTCGAGGTGATCGACCTCGGCGTCATGGTCCCCTGGTCGAAGATCCTGGCCGCCGCGAACGAGAACGACGCGGACATGATCGGGCTGTCCGGCCTCATCACCCCCTCGCTTGATGAGATGGTCACGGTCGCGGAGGAGATGAAGCGCGCCGGGATGGCGATGCCGCTGCTGATCGGCGGCGCGACCACGTCCAAGGTGCACACCGCCTTGCGGATCGCACCTGCCTATGACGGGCCGGTAGTGCATGTGCTCGACGCCAGCCGTGCGGTCGGGGTCGCCTCGACATTGGTGAGCGATACGCTGACGCCCGAGTTCGTGGCCAAGGTATCGGCGGATTATGCCGCCGTGCGCGCGGCACGCGAAGGCAAGGGGCAGAACGACCTGCTGCCGATCGCCGAAGCCCGCGCGCGCGGGTTCAAGGCGGACATGATGCTCAAGGCACCCGCGCCGGTGTCGCCGGGGGTGCATGTGTTTGAGGACTGGAGCCTCGCGGACCTGCGCGAGCACATCGATTGGACGCCGTTCTTTCGTGCGTGGGAGCTGGCGGGGAACTTCCCCGCAATCCTCGACGACGCGATCGTGGGCGAGAGCGCGCGCGGGCTGTACGCGGACGCGCAAGCGATGCTCGACCGGGTGGTCGGGGAGGGCTGGCTGCGGGCGCGGGGGGTCGTGGGGCTGTGGCCGTGCCGGCGGGAAGGGGATGATGTTGTCCTAAGCCCCTCCCCTTCAGGGGAGGGGTTGGGGTGGGGATTGTTGGCGAATGGCGGGACATTCCCCACCCCCAACCCCTCCCCTGAAGGGGAGGGGCTTGCTTCGGTCCGCCTCCCCTTCCTCCGCCAACAAATCGCCAAGCGCGAGGGTCGCGCGAACATGTGCCTCGCCGACTTCATCGACCCGGCAGGCGACTGGATCGGCGGGTTCGCGGTCGGCATTCACGGCATCGACGCGCACCTCGCCGGGTACAAGGCGGCGCATGACGATTATAACGACATTCTGCTCAAGGCGCTCGCCGACCGGTTGGCGGAGGCGTTCGCGGAGGCGCTTCACGCGCATGTCCGCCGCGAGCTGTGGGGCTATGCGCCGGGCGAGCAGTTGACGAGCGAGGCGCTGATCCGCGAGCAATATCGCGGCATCCGCCCCGCGCCGGGCTATCCGGCCTGCCCGGAGCATTCGCTGAAGCGGGTGCTGTTCGA
>CAXTTU010000467.1:0-2248 GCA_964247225.1 uncultured Sphingomonas sp.
TGCCGACCGCCATCACGACGAGGCTCGCCGGGATCAGCGTGCCGTCCTTGAGGCGGACGCCCTCGACACGACCGTCGCCGACGATCTCCGCCGTATCAGCCCCCGTCAGGATCGTCTGCCCCCGCTCTTCTAATGCGTTCTTGAGCAACCAGCCGGCCGCCTCGTCCAGCTGCCGCTCCATCAGCGTCGGCATGATATGGAGAACGGTGACCTTCATGCCGCGCAGGGACAGGCCATGCGCCGCCTCCAGCCCGAGCAGGCCACCGCCGATCACCACCGCGTCGCCGCCCGCATCCGCGGCGGCCAGCATGTGCTCGACGTCCTTCATGTCGCGGAAGCTGATGACGCCGGGAAGGTCCTTGCCAGGCACCGGAATGATGAACGGGTCCGAGCCGGTGGCGATAAGGAGCTTGTCATAGCCCATCTCGACGCCGCTCTCCGAGCGGACCGTGCGCGCCTCGCGGTCGATCACCACGACGGGGTCGCCGGTGACGAGCCGGATGCCGTTGCCTTCATACCAGCTATGGTCGTTGATGATGATCTGATCGAACGTCTTCTCGCCCGCGAGCACGGGGGAGAGCATGATGCGGTTGTAGTTGACCAGCGCCTCCGCGCCGAAGATCGTCACCCGGAACGCGTCGGGGTCGCGCGCGAGCAGCTCCTCCACCGCGCGGCACCCGGCCATGCCGTTGCCGATCACCACCAGATGTTCGCGCGGGTCCGCGACCTCGCCCGATCCGTCCAGCCCCAGCCTGACCTGCATATTCATGGCGTGCTCCAGAAACGAAAAAGGCCGCCATGCGGACGCTGGAGAACCCAGCGCCTGCATGGCGACCTTGCCATCTATCGCGTGCCGGGCGGGTGGCCCGGAGCGATGCGCCGAGGCGACCCCAGCGGCGGGGTCGTCCGGCTATGTGATACGGGCTGCGTCGCCCGTTGCGGCTAAATGCCTCAAATTACATCGGCGGTGCAAGGGGTTTGTGCGTTGCGGCAACGCTTTCACCTGATCCTCAGCTTCGGCTTTCACCCCACCGGGGAAGGCCGGGGAGGGTGGGGCGACATCAGAGTATCCAATCCACCTGCACCCAACCCTTGCGCGTGTTGGTCGCGAACTTGTCTGACCAGTAATCCGCCCCGCGCAGCGACAGCAGGAACCGCCCGACCTTGGCGCTCGCCAGCAGGTCGAGCTCGTCACCATAATGCTGGCCGAGCCGGTCGCTGGTGAAGCGGTGGCCGACCGCCTGGAACGACACCGCCTTGACCCGGCCGAAGTCGCCGACGGTCAACGTCCCGCTGCCGTACAGGTCGCGGAGTCCGTTGGGCGGGGTGACGAGGAACTTGTCTGCCCAGCCGTTGAACTTGAACAAAGTCGCGTCCGGCGTCTGGAGTGATGTGAAGGCGGTCCCGGCGACCGCCCCATGCGCCGCGCCGAGCACCTCATAGCCGCCGCCGACCCGCAGCTTATGCACGTCGAGCGCGCCGTCGATCAGGTAGTAGTCGGCGCGATAGCGGTTGGGATTGCGGTGGTAGTTCGACTGCGTCGCATAGCTCAGCGCATAGTTGAGCTTGACGCCTTTCGCGAAGGGATGGGCGCCCGCGAACCGACCGCCATAGTTCTGGTTCGCCAAGCGATAACCCTGCGCCAGGATCGAGTCCTGATCGACGAGGTAGGCAAAGCCGGTCAGCGTGCCGATCGGGGTCTTGTAGCCGACATTGGCGAACACGTTCGCGCCCCCCACAACCCCCGGCCTGACGCCGCGCCCGTCGACGCCCCAGATCGTCCGCACCGCGGCGGCATAGGTCACATCGGCCTTGAGCTTGGGCAGCACGAGCCATTCCACGCGCGCGGCGTCGAACGTCTGCCCGTTCTGGCGGAAGTTGGCCGCACCGACGAACCGCTCATCGTCGAGCGCGATCCGCTGGCGACCGCCAGTGAGCGTGATCGTCTTGGCATGGTATTGGAGCTGCGCGCGGTAGAGCGCGACGTTCTGCGGGTCGCCGACCAGCGGGCGGGTCGCCGCGCCGTGCAGCCCGTCATAGTAATGCGGCACGATCGCCAGCGTCCCTTGCGCCTCCGCCAGCGCGCTGAACCCGTCGATGCTCGCCACCGCGCCCGCGCGGACGCGCAAGGTGAGCGCTTCCGCATCGGTGGCGACGCCGTCCTGATGCACCGTCTCGGAGCGCAGTCGCGCGTCGACCAGCGGCTTGACGACCAGCTCCTGCGCGCAAGCCGGCCCTGCGGCGGCCA
>CAXTTU010000468.1:0-2248 GCA_964247225.1 uncultured Sphingomonas sp.
CGGTGGGCGCGTACCCGTGCAACAAGCGCGCGCCGGGCAGCGGTTGCGCCGCGATCGGCGGCATCGACCGCGGCCAGGCCGTGCTCGGCACCAGCGCGTCGTGCATCGCCGTGTCGCCCGGCGACTGGCCGGTGGCGCTGCTGGCGATGGACGCTTCGGTGGAGCTGATAGGCCCGGCGGGCGCGCGCACGCTGCCGATCACGGAGCTGTACCGTCTGCCCGGCGACACGCCGCATCTGGAATTCACGCTCGCGCCCGGCGAACTGATCACCGCGATCACCGTTCCTAAGACGCCCGCCGGACGGCGCTCGACCTATCACAAGATACGCGACCGCGAGTCCTACGCGTTCGCGCTCGCCTCCGCCGCCGTCGCGTTGGAGATGGACGGCGACCGCGTGACGCACGCGCGCATCGCACTCGGCGGTGTCGCGACCCGGCCCTGGCGCGCGACGGCGGCGGAGGCGGCGCTCGGCGGTCAGCGCCTCACGCCCGACACCGCGCTGGCGGCGGGGCATGCCGCGCTACAGGGGGCCAGCCCCGGCAGGATGAATGGCTTCAAGGTGGAGCTGGGCGCGCGCACGGTCGCCGACGCCCTGCTTATCGCCGCCAGGAGGAACCAGGCTTGACCGCGACCTTCCCCGACCGCGCCCGGATCGACGCCCGCGACAAGGTGCGCGGTGCCAACGTCTATGCCGCCGATGTCGCGTTGCCCGGCCTGCTCCACGCGATGCTGGTTCCCGCGACGGTCGCCAAGGGGACAATGACCGCGCTGTCCACCGACGCGGCGATGCGCGTGCCGGGCGTGGTACGGGTGCTGACCCCCGCCGACTTTCCCGCTTCCGCATCGGCCCCGGCCCGCGCGAGCGAGGCACCCCTGCCGAGGCTGCAGGCGATCCCTCCCCACCCGGCCACCCCGGCCGTCCCGACGCTGGAAACGCGGATTGCCTATCGCGGGCAGCCCATCGCGCTGGTCGTGGCCGAGACGCTAGAGGCGGCGATCCAGGGGGCGGAGGCGGTCGCGCCGGTGTTCACGCCCGAGCCGTTCGCCGCGGTGATAGACAGCCCGGGGGCGAAGAAGGACGCGGGGCACGATTTGGTGTTCGGCGATGCGGCAAAGGCGCTAGCCGCCGCGAGCACCACCGTGGACCAGGCCTATGACACGCCCAAGCAGCATCACAACCCGATCGAGCTGATCTCGACGACGGCGATCTGGTCGGGCGGACGGCTCACCATCTATGAGGGGACGCAAGCCTCGGGCAGCATCAAGGCGACCGTCGCCAAGACGCTGGGGCTCGACCCGGCGCAGGTCGAGGTCAAGAGCCCTTCGGTCGGCGGCGCGTTCGGCCAGAAGGGCGGCGTCCAGCGACAGACCGCGATCGTCGCGCGCGCCGCCATCCTGATCGGTCGCCCGGTCAAGCTGGTCATGCCGCGCGGCCAGGTGTTCCACGTGGTAAGCTTTCGACCGCACAGCCGGCACCATGTCCGCCTCGGCACCGATAGCGGCGGCAAGATGGTCGCGGCGCGCTACGACGCCGAGCATCAACAATCGCGCGCGGGCTTCTTTCAGCCGGAGTACCACACCAAGGTCACGCGGCTCTACGCCATTCCCAATTACGCCGGCTCCGGCGCGAACATCCGGATCGATACGCAGGCCCCGAGCTACATGCGCGCCCCGCATGAACACCCCGCCTGCTTCGCTTTCGAAAGCGCGGTGGACGAACTCGCCTATCAACTCGGCCGCGATCCCGTCGAGTTCCGCATCGCCAACGACACGCATGTCGATCCGCAGACGGGCCACCCGCTGTCGTCCCGGTTCCTGAAGGAGTGCCTCACCGAAGGCGCGCGCCGGTTCGGATGGGACAAGCGCAGCCCGGCACCGCGCTCGATGACCGCGCCGGACGGCACCCAGATCGGCTGGGGCGTGGCCAGCGGCATCTATCCGGCAGCGGTCACGCCCGCGATCGCCACCCTGCGGATCGGCGCGGACGGCAGCACGCGCTTCGCCACCTCGGGCCATGAGATGGGGCAAGGGATCCGCACCGCGATCGCGGCCGTCCTGCTCGACGAGTTACAAGCGGACCCGGCCAAGCTCGACATCCGCATCGGCGATACTTCCGCCGCTCCCCAGCACCTGACCGCCGGATCATGGGGCACGTTCAGCAGCGTTCCCGTCGCGGCGGAGGCGGTCGTGCGGATGCGCGCGGCGGTGGCCGAGTTGCTCGCCGGGCGCGAGGTGCCCGGTAACCTG
>CAXTTU010000469.1:0-2239 GCA_964247225.1 uncultured Sphingomonas sp.
ATGCTCCCGCGCGCAAAAGCGGCTATATAGGGCCGATGGACACCCCCGCCACCGCCCGCACGCCTGTCGCGGCCGTTATAGAACAACGGCTTACCGCCGCGCTCAGCCCGACCAGCCTCACCGTCGAGAATGAAAGCTGGAAGCATGCCGGGCACAGCGGCGACGACGGGTCGGGGGAGACGCACTTCGCCGTGACTGCGGAGAGCGCCGCTTTCGCCGGGCTGTCGCGGGTCGAGCGGCAGCGGCTGGTCAACCGCGCGCTCGCCGACCTGATCGCGCCCGGCGGCATTCATGCCCTCGCGATGCGGCTGAAAGCGCCGGGCGAATGAGACAGCCCCGGCCCGCTTCGCGCATCCTGCTGGTCGACGGCGCGGGCCGGGCGCTATTGTTCCGCTTCACGCCCGACGATCGGCCGCCCTTCTGGTGCACGCCCGGCGGCGCGCTCGATCCGGGCGAGAGCTATGCGGCGGCGGCGCGGCGCGAGTTGCTGGAAGAGGTCGGGCTCGACTGCGATCCCGGGCCCGAGATCGCGCAGCGCACGGCCGACTTCCTGACGATCGAGGGCGTCGAGGTGACCGCGGACGAGCGCTATTTCCGCGTCGACGTGGACGCGCCCGCGGTCGACACCGGCGGGCACACCGCGCTGGAGCGGCGCGTGATGACGGGATGGCGCTGGTTCGCGCGCGACGAGATCGCCGGCTGGCCTGAGCCGATCTTTCCGCAGGACCTGTCCGACCTGCTCGGTGCGACGGAGCCCGCCCATGCTCGATGATTTCGTGGAACAGGTGCTGGAACCGGTCACGCACGATCTGGGCGGGTTCACCGTCCATCGCGTGCTGCCGGCGCGGGCGCGGACGATGGTCGGGCCGTTCCTGTTCTTCGACCAGATGGGGCCGGCGACGCTGCCCGCGGGCGGGGGCATCGACGTGCGCCCGCACCCGCACATCAATCTGGCGACCGTCACCTATCTGTTCGCGGGCGCGATCGACCATCGCGACTCGCTCGGCACGGCCAAGCGGATCGAGCCGGGCGCGGTTAATTTGATGACGGCGGGGCGCGGCATCGTCCATTCGGAACGGTCGCCCGGGGATCAACGTGCGGGCGGCCCGGTGCTGTCGGGCATCCAGACCTGGCTGGCGCTGCCCGACGCGCTGGAGGAAAGCGACCCGGCGTTCGAGCACCGCGCGGCGGCGGACCTGCCGCTCATCGAAGCCGGCGGCGCGAGCGCGCGGGTGATTATGGGGACACTGTGGGGCGCGACCGCGCCGACCACCGCGCATGCCGGCGCGATCTATGCCGCGATCGATTTGCGGCCGGGCGCGGCCGTGCCGGTCGACGTCAGCGCGGACGAGCGCGCGGTGTATCTGGCCGACGGCGAGGCGACGCTGGACGGCGTGCAGCTCGTCGGCCAGCGCCTGTACGTGCTGCGGCCGGGGGTCACCGCGACGCTGGGCTCGGCGAGCGGCGGGCGCGTCATGCTGTGCGGCGGCGATGCGTTCGCGACGCCGCGGCATGTATGGTGGAACTTCGTATCCTCGCGCCCCGAGCGCATCGAGCAGGCCAAGCGCGACTGGCGCGCGGGCGCGTTCGCTGCCGTTCCCGACGACCGGGCCGAGTCCATCCCCCTGCCCGACCAGCCGCTGACCGTCTCCTACCCCTGATAAGGAACCGCCATGACCGAGGCCCTCGACCGCGTATCGCTTCCCACCGGAGTCGACTTGGACGTGCAGGTCGCGGGCTCGCGCGACCGGCCGCCCGTCATCCTGCTGCACGGCTTTCCCGAGTCGCACCGCACCTGGCGCGACATCGTGCCCGACCTGGCGCAGGATCATTTCGTGCTGGCCCCCGACCAGCGCGGCTATGCGCGCTCGTCCAAGCCGCAGGGCGTCGAGCAGTACGCGCCCGACCGGATCGTCGCGGACCTGCTGGCGCTGGCGGACCATTACGGGATCGATCGCTTCACTCTGGTCGGGCATGACTGGGGCGGCGCGGTCGCCTGGATGGCGGCGCTGCAGAACCCCCAGCGGGTCGAGAAGCTGGTGATCATCAACGCGCCGCACCCGTTCGTCTTCCAGCGCTCGCTGTTCGACTCGGCGGAGCAGCGGGCGGCGAGCCAGTATATCCGGCGGTTCCGGGATACGACGATCGACTCGGGGCTGACGGGCGCGGGGCTGGAGCGGTTCTTTTCGTCCACCTTTGCCAAAGTGCTGACGCGCGCGGCCGCGGGCGGAGCCCAGGC
>CAXTTU010000470.1:0-2238 GCA_964247225.1 uncultured Sphingomonas sp.
ACGTCCGGGCCGACGCTGCCCGACATGACGGGGTAGCTCAGCTGCTTGTCGCCGAGGGTGATCTGCATCGGGTCCGTCATCGTATCTGTCCTTCCCCTGTGGCGACCATCTGGTCGGCGATCCGGCCCAGGCTTTCGTCGCGCCCGAGCAGTTCGAGCACGTCGAAGATACCCGGTGACGTCCGGCGGCCCGTCAACGCGGCGCGGAGCGGTTGCGCGACCTGGCCGAGCTTCACGCCCGCCGCTTCCGCCGTTTGCCGCACTGCACCATCAAGGCTCGTCGTATCCCAACGCGCAACCGCGTCAAGCGCCGCATGCGCCGCGGCGAGTAGCGCGGGCGCGTTTCCCGCGAGCAACGGTGCGGCATCGGCTTCGATCGTGAGCGGGCGGGCGGCGAAGAGGAAACGCGCACCCTCTGCAAGCTCGTCCAGGTCGGTCGCGCGCACCTTGAGCACCGCCATCGCGCGGGTGAGCAGGTCGAACGCCTCGCCCGACAGCGCGTGGCCCATCCGCGGCGCGACCAGGGCGGCAAGGCGCGCATCGTCCGCCTCGCGCAGGTAATGGCCGTTGAGGCTTTGCAGCTTTTTGAGGTCGAAGCGCGACGGGCTCTTGCCGACGCCCGCGAGGTCGAACCATTGCGTCGCCTGTTCGCGGCTGATGATCTCCGCGTCGCCATGCCCCCAGCCGAGCCGGAGCAGATAGTTGTTCAGCGCCTCGGGCAGGATGCCGAGCTCGTCGCGATACGCATCGACGCCCAGCGCGCCGTGGCGCTTGGACAGCTTCGCGCCGTCCGAGCCATGGATCAGCGGGATGTGCGCGTAGTTCGGCTCCGGCCAACCCATCGCGCGATAGAGGGGCAGCTGGCGGAACGCGTTGTTGAGGTGATCGTCACCACGGATGACGTGCGTCACGCCCATGTCGTGATCGTCGATGACCACCGCGAGCATGTATGTCGGCGTGCCGTCCGAGCGGAGCAGGACGAAGTCGTCGATCTCCGCATTCTGGACGGTGACGCTGCCCTGAACCTGATCGTCGATCGTGGTCGCGCCGTCTTTGGGAGCTCTGAGCCGGACCACGAACGGCGTGCCCTCCGGTGCGTCGTCGCGGTCGCGCCAGCGGCCGTCATAGCGGATCGGCCGCCCCGCCGCGCGCTGCTCCTCGCGCAACCCGGCGAGTTCCTCGGCGGTGGCGTAGCATTTATACGCGTTGCCGCTCGCGAGCAGTTGGTTGGCGACCTCGGCATGACGCGCCGCGCGCGCGAACTGCATCACGGTCTCGCCGTCCCAGTCGAGCCCCAGCCAGCGCAACCCGTCGATGATCGCGTCGATCGCGGGCTCGGTCGAACGCGCGCGGTCGGTATCCTCGATGCGCAGCAGGAACTTGCCGCCGTGGTGGCGCGCAAACAGCCAGTTGAACAGCGCGGTGCGCGCGCCGCCGATGTGGAGGAAGCCGGTCGGAGAGGGCGCAAAGCGCGTCACGACACTCGCGCCGGTCGAATCGGTTGCGCCCAAGCGCGCTCGCTCCCAAGCTGAATCAAGGATGGCCACAGCAGCCGGGGCGGCCCCTAGCACGCGGGCAAGGCCGCTTCAAACCGCCGCGCTTGGGCTGCGTGACGGCGTCGAGCGTTGGCTGGAGGCGGAGCGGGACCAGCTGGCGTTGTGGCTGCCGGTGATGCTGGGCGCGGGCGTGACCGCCTGGTTCGTGCTGCCGAGCAGGGACGAATGGCGGGCGGTGGTGCTGGCAGCGTTGGCGACCGCGTGCTTCGGCGCGGCGGGCTGGCGCGGAGGTCGCGCCGGGGTCGCGCTGGCGGTCGCGGGTGTGGCGGTGGCGAGCGGCGTCGGGCTGGCCTGGTGGCGTGCGGAGCGGGTGTCGCATCCGGTGCTCGCTCGACCCGCGATCGTGCGGTTTCAGGCGAGGGTCGACCGGGTCGAGCCGGTGCCCGCGCGCGACCTGGTCCGGCTTAGGCTGACGCCGACCAAGCTGCTCCCGAATGAGCAATCGCAAGCTCCGCCGCGCAAGGGCGAGCGCCCGCGCACGCCGGTAACGCTACCCCCGGTCGTGCGTGTGAACGTTGCTACCGCCGACCTGCCCGCCGGCATCGGCGTCGGCGCGTCCGTGGAGCTCGGCGCGCGGCTGATGCCGCCCAACGCGCCTGGCGTGCCGACCGCGTACGATTTCGCCCAAGTCGCCTGGTTCGACCGGCTCGGCGCGACCGGGCGAGCCTCGCCGCCGATCAAGG
>CAXTTU010000471.1:0-2226 GCA_964247225.1 uncultured Sphingomonas sp.
CTCTTGGTGGACGCCGATCAACGGCTGCCCATCGAACGCAGACGCGAGCGTCTCGAGCAACGCGGCGCGCGATGGCTGGCCCGGCATCGCCGCCAGGTGCAGCGGCACCTCGACGATCATGCCCCGGAACGCGCGCGCCACCGTCGGCGCGAACACGGGAGCGTGGAGCAGCCCGGCGTGGCGTTGCATCTCGGGCACATGCTTGTGCGCGAGGCTAAAGCCATAGTCGCGGAATGCGAGGTCCGGCTCGCGCCCGAACCGCTCGATCAGCGCCTTGCCTCCGCCCGAATAGCCCGAAACCGCATTGACGCTCAGCGGCCAGTCCGCGGGGATCAGCCCGGCGCGGACCAGCGGCGCGACCAGCGCGAGAAAGCCGGTCGGGTAGCATCCGGGGTTCGACACCCGCATCGCGCCCGCGACGTCGTGCCCGAGTTCGGGGAATCCGTAGGTCCACCCCTCTGCCACCCGATGCGCGCTCGACGCGTCGATCACGCGCGTGCGCGGATTGCTGATCAGCGCCACGGCCTCCCGCGCCGCATCGTCGGGCAAGCACAGGATCACTATGTCGGCGTCGTTGAGCGCCTCGCGCCGCGCGCCCGCGTCCTTGCGCCGCGCCTCGTCGAGCGTGACCAAGGCGACGTCGCTGCGCCCCGCAAGCCGCTCACGAATGTCGAGCCCGGTGGTCCCGGCCGCGCCGTCGATGAACACCGATACGCTCATGCAAGGTCACCCAAGGCATCGCGGTCGAGATAGCCGACCAGCTCGCGCCCCGGCGCGCGGCCCCAGGCATGATCGCCCGCGAACTCCAGCACTTCGAACAGCTCGCCGGCGTCGAGCGCCGCGACCGCCTCGCCGCCCTCACGCTTCGTCAGCAACACCGTCGCCTGTACCAATCGGCACGGCATCGGCGCGGCGAAATGCGGTGCAAACACGCGGCCCGCTAGCCGGATATCGGCGAGATCACTCCGTACCGCATGGCGACGCGGGTCGAGCTTCACCGATGGCCCGGTCAGCGCGAACCCTCTAGGCGTGGACGGGCTCGCGGGTGTCGGTATGCTCCGCTTCGCCGATGAACTGTCCGAACTCCTCAAGAAAATCAGCCCCCTCGGACGTGCGCGCGACGAAGATGTTGCGCTTGTCTGCATCGTCACGCTGGCGGCGCAGATAGCCGAGCGCGCCCAATCTGTTCAAGGCGCGCGTGACCACCGGCTTGGACACGTTGAGCATCCGCGCCAGCCCACGTACCGTATGCGGCGGCGGGCAGAGGTACACGACCAGCAGCAACGCCATCTGGCGATTGGTCAGATCGGGCTCACCCGACCGGACATAGTCGACCAGCGTCGCCATCCAGCTTTTCAATGGGGGTGCGAGACTGGCCACGCCGTGCCTCCCGTGTTCGTTCAAGGGCGAAAGTATCGGACCCTCAACGAAGCGTCCGGCGGCTTGTTTCCCTGCGACCTCGGCCCCGCCGGACGGAAAAGCACGTCGGTTGATCGCCGGGAGAGCCTCGCCTATGTGCCCCGCGACAGCGCAAGCGGCGCGTTCCTAATCCAGGTTGTTCTTCGCTGATGTTCACGTTTCTGCTGATCGTCCATGCCGTCATCGCCGCCGCGTTGGTGACGGTGATCCTGATGCAGCGCTCCGAGGGCGGCGGGCTCGGCATGGGGGGCAGCCCGTCGGGGCTGATGAGCGCGCGCGGCGCGGCCGACTTCCTGACCCGCGCGACGTCTGTTCTCGCCGGGTTCTTCATCGGCTTCTCCATCCTGCTGGCGGTGCTGGCCTCCACCCGACATTCGACCGCGACGATCGACACCTCGCTCGCTCGCCGCGCGCCTCCCGCGATAACGCAGCCGGTTCCGGCCGAGCCGGTTGCACCGTTCAGCAACACCGCCGCGGGCGCGTCCGGCGTCGCCCCGTCGCAGGCCGACAACGGCGCGGTTCCGCTCGCGCACTAGGCATTTTCGGTTCGTCGTTTCCGCCGCGCCCGGCATCGAGTCGGGCGCTTGTCGCTGCTTGCCAATCCCAGCTAGGCCTTCTCTCCCATGGCGCGGTTCATCTTCATCACCGGCGGCGTGGTCTCCTCGCTCGGCAAGGGTCTCATGGCAGCGTCGCTCGCCGCGCTGCTCCAGGCGCGCGGCTATAGCGTCCGCATCCGCAAGTTCGATCCGTACCTCAACGTCGATCCGGGCACGATGAGCCCGTACCAGCATGGCGAGGTGTACGTCA
>CAXTTU010000472.1:0-2222 GCA_964247225.1 uncultured Sphingomonas sp.
AGCGGCTGTGGCGAAGGGGCCGATCCGCCGCCGCCGCGCGAACGCCACCGCCGCATCCCAGGCGCGCGCGTCGATATTCGGGGCGAGCGCCTGCCGGTCCTCCTCCCCCACCCGCGCGTGGCGCAGCGCGCCGCCGACCCGCCGTGCGCCCAGCCCCCGCCGCGCCATCGACGCCGCCTTCGCCTCCGCATAGGCGCGGTCGTCGATATAGCCGAGCGCGGCCATCCGCTCCGCCAGCGCATCCGGGTCCGCTTCGCCCGCGCCCGCCCAGCCCCGCTCGCGCAGCTTGCGGGTGAGGTAATCCGCCAACCGCCCGCGCGTGGTCGCGAACCGCTCGACATAGCGCAACGCCAGCCGCTCCAGCGCGGGGGCGTCGAGCGGCGGGGGCGGCGGGCGGTGGTCACGCATACGCCTTGATTGTGCCACACTGGCGCGGGAATGCCAGCAGTGGACGGCCGTGCATCGACACGTCCATAAGGGCCGCCAATGGATGGGGTGGATAGCGGAATGAGCAACGGCATGACAGGGACGGGGCGCGCGCCGACCCCCACCGACGATGCCCTGCCGCGCCGCTTCGCCGACTTCGCGACATTGGGCGAGGCGCTCGATTACGCCGCGACGGGTGCGCGCGGGCTCAACTTCCACGACGCGCGCGCGACGTTGACCCGCGCTTACTCCTTTGCCGAGCTGCGCGACGATGCGCTCGCGGTGGCGTTCCGGCTCCTTGCGAAGGGCGTGGAGCCCGAACAGCGGGTGGCGCTGGTCGCGGAAACCGGCCCCGAGTTCGCGGCCCTGTTCTTCGGCGCGGTCTATGCGGGCGCGTGGCCGGTGCCGCTGCCGCTGCCGACCTCGTTCGGCGGGCGCGAGTCCTATATCGAACAGCTGCGGGTCCAGCTCGCGAGTTGCGAGCCGTCCTTGCTCATCTACCCGCCCGAGCTCGCGCCGATGGCGGCGGAGTCGGCGCGGCTGACGGGGGTCGAGGGCGCCGACTGGGACAGCTTTGCCGCGCTGCCCGCGCCGCCCGCCCCGCTGCCCACCTCGCAAACCGACGCGATCGCCTATCTGCAATATTCCAGCGGCTCGACCCGCTTCCCGCACGGTGTCGCGATCACCCACCGCGCCCTCCTTAACAACCTCGCCGCGCACTCGCACGGCATGGAGGTGCGCGAGGGCGACCGCTGCGTGTCGTGGCTGCCCTGGTACCACGACATGGGGCTGGTCGGCTGCCTGCTCTCGCCGATCGCCAATCAGGTATCGACCGATTACCTCAAGACCGAGGATTTCGCGCGCCGCCCGCTCGCCTGGCTCGACCTCATCAGCCGGCACAAGGGAACGACGCTCAGCTACTCGCCCACTTTCGGCTACGACATCTGCGCGCGGCGCATGTCGTCGCAGACCCGGGCGTCGGGGCGCTTCGACCTGTCGCGCTGGCGGCTGGCGGGCAATGGCGCGGACATGATCCGCCCCGATGTGATGCAGAGCTTCGTCGACGCGTTCGCCGATGCGGGGTTTCAGGCGACGGCGTTCCTCCCCTCCTACGGGCTGGCCGAAGCGACGCTGGCGGTGACGCTGATGCCGCCGGGCGAGGGTATCCGCGCCGAGCTGGTCGAGGAGACGCAGCTGTCGGGCATGGCCGCTGACGGTAGCGCGGGTCGACGCCCGCAACGCTATCGCGCGATCGTCAATTGTGGGCGACCCGTGCGCGACATGGCGGTGCAGATCCGCGAGGAGGACGGCACCCCGCTCCCCGACTGCGCGATCGGCAAGGTGTGGTGCCGCGGCGTGTCGGTGATGGCGGGCTATTTCCGCGATCCCGAAGCGACCGCGGCGTGCCTGCGCGACGGCTGGCTCGACACCGGCGACATGGGCTATCTGTCGGACGGCTACCTGTTCATCGTCGGTCGCGCCAAGGACATGATCATCGTCAACGGCCGCAACCACTGGCCGCAGGACATCGAATGGGCGGTGGAGCAGCTGCCCGGCTTCAAGGCAGGCGACATCGCCGCGTTCGCGATCACCACGCCCGGCGGCGAGGAAACCCCCGCGGTGCTGGTGCAGTGCCGCAGCTCCGACGAGGCGGAGCGCGTCCGGCTACGCGAGGAAATCCGCGAGCGCGTCCGCTCGGTGACGGGCATGAACTGCGTGATCGAGCTGATCCCCCCGCGCACCCTGCCCCGCACCAGCTCGGGCAAGCTCAGCCGCGCCAAGGCGAGGAACCTGTA
>CAXTTU010000473.1:0-2213 GCA_964247225.1 uncultured Sphingomonas sp.
ACCAGCACGGCAAGACCGTCGATTTCCGCAACGTCATCCTGATCATGACGACCAACGCGGGCGCGTCCGACATGGCGCGCGAGACGCTCGGCTTCGGGAATCTCAGCCGCGAGGGCGAGGACGAGCAGGCGGTCACGAGGCTGTTCACGCCCGAGTTCCGCAACCGCCTCGATGCGATCGTGCCGTTCGGCTACCTCCCGCCCGAAGTGGTCGCGCGGGTGGTGGAGAAGTTCATTCTCCAGCTCGAACTCCAGCTGGCCGACCGTCAGGTGCACATCAGCCTCGACGATGCGGCGAAGAGCTGGCTGACCGAGAAGGGCTATGACAAGATGTACGGCGCGCGGCCGATGGGGCGGTTGATCCAGGAGAAGATCAAGCAGCCGCTCGCCGAGGAGCTGCTGTTCGGCAAGCTGGTCCATGGCGGCGAGGTCAACGTCCACATGAAGGAGGGCACGCTCGCCTTCGAGATCACCCCCGCCGCGCCCAAAAAGGCGAAGAAGGGCGGCAAGGCGGTCCCGGCCAAGGCGGACTGAACGATACGGGCCGGGGCGGATGCTCCGGCCCGTTTACCGTCCGTTCGCCATCGCGCGTTAAACGGGAGGAATGGCGCGGGGCGCATCCTTCCTCTGGCTCCTCCTCGGCCTGCTGTTCGCCGGGCTTGGCGCGCCCGTTCGCGCCGCGCCACTTCCCGGCCAGCCGCTGTCGCTTTGCATCTCGCGCGCGCTGCCCGGCGACCGCGCTAGCGCGATGTTCGACGCCGCCGCGCGCTTCGATTGCCGCACGCCCCAGCGCGCATGGGGGCCGGGTAATTACTGGCTCCTCGCCCGCGCGCTCCCCGTGCAGGTCGGCGAGGAGGAGCATTGGCGCGTCCGTTTCGCCAGTCTGTGGCAGCGGCGTGTGGACCTGGTCGCACGCTTCGGTGATGGCTCGTCCTACCGCGTCGCGCTCGACGGCACGGGCATCTCCCGCCATCTGCGCCCGGGTGCGATGGTCGAAATCGAGTTGCCCACCCGCGCCGCGCCGCTGACCGCATTGTTGTGGCACGTCGAGGGCGCGGCCAATCTGCGCGGCATCGTCCGCGCTCCGATGCTCGCGACCGAACAGCAGGCGTTCGCCGCCGACCTCAGCATGACGGCGATCTACGCCGCGTTCGCCGCACTGTGCCTGACGCTGCTGATCTACCATCTCGCATTGCTGCTCGCGATGCGGCACCGGTTCCAGATCGCCTATTGCGTGATGGTCGCCGCCCTGCTCGGCTATGCGCTGTCGAGTTCGGGCGCGCTCGCCTGGATTGTGCCGGGGCTCGCCAACAACGACCGGTTGCGTGTCAACTACCTGATGCTCGCGCTCTCCGGCTCGGAGGCGCTGGTGTTCGCGCGCTTCTTCTTCGAGCCGCGCGTGTTCGCGGGCTGGCTCGCGCGCGCGGTGCCGGCGATCGTCGCGGGCCAGCTTGCCGCGGCGTCGCTGTACCTCTTTGTGGCGCCGGTCGGGATCGGGTGGATCGACTGGCTGTATTGCTGGTCGTTCGTGCCGCTGCTCGCGGTCGTGGTGCCGGTGCTGTGGCGCGCGTGGCGGTTGAAGAGCGAGGTCCGGTGGCTGTTCACGCTTGCCTGGAGCGCGCCCGTGCTGATGAGCGTGCTGCGCACTGCCGTCGGTTTCGGGCTGCTGCCATGGAGCTTGTGGGTCGATCAGTCGACGGTGGTGACGATGAGCCTGGAGGCGCTCCTGTCGAGCGTCGCCGTGGCCTTCCGCATCCGCTTGATCGCGCATGAGCGCGACCGCGCGCGGGAGGGCGAGGTACGCGCGCTGTTGCTCGCCGACACCGACCCGCTGACCGGGCTGCTCAACCGCCGCGCGTTCCTGCGCCATGCGATCGGGCGCGAGGGAGAGCAGGTGCTCGCGCTCGCCGATATCGACCATTTCAAGGCGGTCAACGAGGCATTGGGCCATGACGGCGGCGACGAGGTGCTACGCCTGGTCGCGCGTGCGCTCCGCGCCGCCGCGCCGCCCGGCGCGCTCATCGCGCGGCTGGGGGGCGAGGAGTTCGCGGTGCTGGGTGGCGCCGCCGCCGCGCCCGACGCGGAGACGTTGCTGGCGCGGGTGCGCGCGGAGCGGATGCCGTTCGACACCGCCGTCACGATCAGCCTGGGCACCTGCGCGGGCCCGCTCGGCGACGAGGCCGATTGGAAGGCGCTGTACCGCCGCGCCGACGC
>CAXTTU010000474.1:0-2199 GCA_964247225.1 uncultured Sphingomonas sp.
GCTCATAGCCGTCGAGCCGGACGGTGTTGGCGGCGTTGTCGAAGCTGTCGCCCACAACCAGCACCGTACCGCCAAGCTGAAGCCCGAACGGGAAGCGGTAATCGGCGGACAGGCTCACCGTCTGGCGCGGACGGCGCGCAAGCTCATGCCCATAGTTCGTGCCCGGCGAACGGTTGAGCGCGTTGATATAGCTATACTCGCCCTGGACGGTGAAGCCCGCCACCGGCCGCACCGCCAGCGCGAGCTCGACCCCCTCCGCCGTAGTGCGCGCGATGTTGTCGTACACGCCGTAGGGCCGGTTGAAGCAAATGGAGGTCGGATCGGTGACCAGCGCCTTCGCGCAATAGGCGAAGTCGATCTGGTCGCGGGTATGGCGGTTGAAATAGGTCGCGCTTGCCCGTACCCGTCCGCCGAGCAGCGCCTGCTCGACGCCGCCGTCGAAGTTGCGCGCCTGTTCGGGGCGGAGGCCCTGCGCGCCATAGTCGCCATAGAGCTGGTACAAGGTCGGTGCCTTGAACCCCTCGCCATAGCTGGCGCGGAGCGTGGTGCCGCTTCCCAACGCGAGCGCGCCGTCGCCGCCAAAGGTGAAATGCCCGCCAAACCGGTCGTGCCGATCGTAGCGGACGCCGCCCGTCAGCGTCAGCGCGTCCACCGGCTTTACGATCGCCTCGCCATAGCCGCTGCTGATGCCCGTCTTGGCGCGCGCGGTGCTGCCATAGGGTCCGGGGGACGCCGTGAACAACCGGCTGTTCTCCCGCTCCGCGCCCAGTACGAGGCGGACGGCGTCGAGCGGGCGGAAGTCGCCCTGATACTCATACCGCTCGGTCCGCCCGCGCCCGAGGAAGCTCGCGGTCGCGGCGGGGCTGGGGTAATTGTCGCGGTTGATATCGGCGATCGTGAAGGCGACGCGGTTGTTCGCGCGCCCGTCGGCGAGGTTCGCGTGGACGCCGGCATAGCCGTAGATCTCCTGCGTCTTCTGATAGCTCGGGTCGTCCGCCGGCGCGTAAGGCGGGGCGAAGGAGAAACCGTCTGTCTGCACCCGGCTGTGCGCGTAGTAAGCCGCGAGGTCGATGCCGACGCCGGGCGCGAGGTCGACGCCGAGGCGCGCCGAGCCGCCTTCCTGCCGATAGCCGTCACGCTCGGTCCCGCTCGCCGCGGCCGAGACGCCGTCGGTGCGCAGGTAGCCGCCGTTGAGCGCGCCGGAGAAGCGCCCGCTCGTCCCCGACACGCCCGCGCTGGCGAAGGCGGTGCCATAGCTGCCCCCTTCCGCTTGCGCGCGCGCCTCGAACCCCGCCGGGCGCTCCGTGATGATGTTCACGACGCCGCCGATCGCCTGGCTGCCCCACGGCACCGAGTTGGGCCCGCGCAGCACCTCAACCCGCTCGACGCTGGAGGAAAGGAGGTTGGCGAAGTCGAACTGGCCGCCGGGCGTGGACGGGTCGTTGACGCGGATGCCGTCGATGACGACCAGCGTTTGCGTGCTCTCTGCGCCGCGGATGCTGAGCCCGGTCAAACCGCCGACGCCGCCGTTGCGCGTGACGGTGATGCCCGGCGTGGTCTGGAGCAGGTCGGTGAGCACCACCGTCTGCCGCCGGTCGACATCATCCCGGGTGAGGACCGTGACGGCCTGGCCGACCTCGCGGGTGGGCTGCTCGACGCGGGCGGCGGTGACGACGACGTCGTGCGGGTTGGTGTCGGGTTTCGGATCGACGTCTCCGCGACCATCGTCCACGGCGACCGTCTCAGCCTGTCGAACTTGGGCGTGTACCGGGAGGGCGGAAACCAGCAGTACCCCGGCGAAGGCCGGGGCCCAGCTGCCGTGGCGTGTGCCGAGCAGGTGCAACACTTGCAACGTGCGGCGTGACTGGGCCCCGGCCTTCGCCGGGGAACTCGGATGAAGAAATGAGATGGTCATCGGGCACGGTCCCTCGTTCCGGCCGCGCGCGGGATTGCGAGCGGCCGCTTGGCGTCGCTCGCACGAGGGTTCGCCTCGCCCATCCGGTGCACCCCGCCCGCATGGAGGATCGACCGTGACGGGCAGGTCTCCTGGCTCCCGGGTCATCGCTGTCGCGCCGTCTTCCCAGACCAAGGCCCAGTGACATTCGTGGCGCGACCGCTCGCCGGTCACAGTTGCGGGGGCAGCGCCGGGCCTACACCGGCTTCCCTCTTGGCCCCGTCGCCGGGGACCCGTCACGCCCG
>CAXTTU010000475.1:0-2190 GCA_964247225.1 uncultured Sphingomonas sp.
CTGTTCTTCATGTTCGCGACCGCCGCGTTCGTCGCCGACGCGGTGCTGCGCGACGAGCTGGTCGGGTTCGGCGACGTGTTCGCCTCCGCGCCGGTGCGGCGCGCGGAGTATCTCTATGGCAGATTCGCGGGGGCGTTCGCGGCGGTGTTGCTGTGCTTCTTGAGCGTACCGATCGGCATGGTAATTGGGGCGGCGATGCCGTGGGTTGCGCCCGCGAGCGTGGGCCCGCTCGATCCCGGCGCGCTGGGGTTCGCTTACGCGGTGATCGCGGTGCCCAACCTGCTGCTCAGCGCCGCGCTCGGCTTCGCGCTCGCCACCGCGACGCGGTCGATGAGCGTGGCGCTGGTCGGCGCGGTGGCGCTGCTGACGGTATACGGGCTTGGCGCGCGGGTAGGCGCGGCCCTGCCGCCCGTGCTCGAACCGTTCGGCTTCGCGGCCTATGCGCGAGCGGTTGCAGGATGGAGCCCGGCGGCGCGCGACACCGTCACGCCTGCGCTGAGCGGCGTACTGCTCGTCAACCGCGCGCTGGTGCTGGCTGTATCGGGCGCGCTGCTCGCGCTCGCGTCGGTGAGGGTCGAGTGGGCGAGACCGCGCCGGGCGACCGCGTCCGCGCGCCCGCCGCGCGAGGCGATTGTGCAGGTCACGCCGGTGTTCGACCGTTGGACGCTCGCGCGCCAGATCGCGGCGCGGACGCGGCTGGAGGTGGGACAGATGGTGCGGACGCCCGTGTTCGCGGCGTTGCTCCTGCTCGGGTTGGCGAACGCGCTTGCGACCTTGTGGCCGATGCGCGCGGCGGGGGCGGGCGAGGTGGTGCGCGCGCTCGGCGCGGCGTTTCAGCTGACGCCGGTGACGGCCGCGCTGTTTTTCTCGGGCGAGCTGCGCTGGATGGAGGAGGAGCGCCGCCTCGGCGCGCTGCTCGGCGCGACGCCGATCGCTCCGGCGGCGTTCCTCCTCCCTAAGGTGGTCGCGATCGCGCTGGTGCTGGTCGGGTGCTACGCCGTCGCGGCGGCGGCGTCGGCGGGGCTGCTGATCGGCGAGGGACGCGCGGGCGCGGCGACGCTGATGCCCGACTGGGCCGCGTCGGGCTGTTACGACGCGCTGACGTTTCTGGCGCTGGCCATGTTTTTCCAGGCGATCGCGCCGAACAAGCTGGCGGGTTGGGGCTTTACGGTGCTGTACCTGATCGCGACGCTGGCGCTCGATCGGCTGGGGTTCACGGACCCGGCGTACCGTTATGGGCGCTACCCGGGGTACCCCTGGCCGGCGGCGGTGAGCGGGGCCGCCCAAGTGCTGGGGTACCGGACCGCCTGGGCGCTCGTCGCGGGCGCGCTGCTCGCGGCGGCGACCTGGCTGGCGGGGCGGCGGAGGACGCTGCGGTGATCGCTCCTCCGCCGCTTGCGCCTTAGCTCACTCTCGCGCGGACGATCTTCCCCGGGTTCCGGGGCGGCTCACCCTTGGGGAGCGCGTCAACCAGCTCCATGCCCGACTCGACCTGCCCCCAGACCGTATATTGCCGGTCGAGGAACCGCGCGTCGTCGAAGCAGATGAAGAACTGGCTGTTCGCCGTATCGGGCTGGTTGGTGCGCGCCATCGAACAGGTGCCGCGGACATGCGGCTCGGCGGAGAACTCCGCCTTGAGGTTGGGGAGCTTCGATCCGCTCGTCCCCGTCCCCGTCGGGTCGCCGCCCTGCGCCATGAACCCCGGGATCACGCGGTGGAACACCACCCCGTCATAAAAGCCCTCATTGGCCAGCGTCGCGATCCGCTCGACATGCCCGGGTGCGAGATCGGGGCGGAGGCGGATGGTGACGTCGCCGCCTTCAAGCGTCAGCGTCAGCGTGTTGTGATCGGCCATGAAAAGCTCCTGAAAACCGGCCCCGGACGGGCGTGCTGATGATAAGGGAGTGCGTCGGAACGAGCGAGCGCCCGCGCGGGTCCCTCCCGCTGGCAAAGCGGCGGGGGGCGGGGTAGGGCATTGCCTGCCGCCCCCGGCGAAAGGAGGCCCCCTTGAGCGACATCGAACTCCCGCCCGAGGCCGAGGCCACGCAGCTCGACGCGGACGATCGGCTCAAGCCCGGGTTCGTGCGCGCGGTCCTCGACGCGGTGGAGGCGGGCGACGCCGCGGCCGCGCATGCGCTGGTCGACCCGCTCCACCCCGCCGACCTCGCCGACCTGTTCGAGCTGACCCCC
>CAXTTU010000476.1:0-2188 GCA_964247225.1 uncultured Sphingomonas sp.
GCAGCGGCTCCAGCATCAGCACCAGCGGGTATTTCCCGCCCTTGATGTGCTGCTTGAGCGTGTACGCGCCGATGCGCGCGATCTGGCTGAGGGGGAGGCTCATCGTTAATCCTTACTCGGCGGCGTGCAGGCGCGGGTAGCGCAGTTCGGGGGGCAGGCTGAACTCGACATTCTCGACCACGCCGTCGAGCGTCGACACCTCGACGCGGCGCAGATGGCGGAGCGCGGCGATGACGTCGTCGACCAGCTCGTCGGGGGCGGACGCGCCGGCGGTGATGCCGACGGTCGCGACGCCGTCGAGCCAGGCGGGGTCGACGCCCGATCCGTCGTCGACGAGGTAGCTCGGCACCCCCATCTCGTCGCCGATCTCGCGCAGCCGCGACGAGTTGGAGCTGTTGCGCGCGCCGACCACGATCAGGAGGTCGCTGACCCGCGCGAGGTCACGCACCGCGGTCTGCCGGTTCTGCGTCGCGTAGCAGATCTCGGACACGTCGGGCCCGATCACGTCGGAGAAGCGCCGCTCCAGCGCGGCGATGACGTGACGGGTGTCGTCCACGCTGAGCGTGGTCTGCGTCACATAGGCGATCGGCTCCGCGTCGGCGAGCGGCAGCGCGGCGACGTCGGCGGCGGTGGAGACGAGGTGCATCAGCGCATCCACCTGCCCCATCGTCCCGATCACCTCGGCATGGCCCGCATGGCCGATCAGCACCAGCGTGCGGCCGGAGCGCGCATAGCGGCGGCCCTGATTGTGCACCTTGGTGACGAGCGGGCAGGTCGCGTCGAGCACGGGGAGGTTCCGCTCGCGAGCCTCGTCCTGCACCTGCCTCGCGACGCCGTGCGCGGAAAAGATGGTCAGCGCGCCCTCGGGCACCTCCGCCAGATCGTCCACGAACACCGCGCCCTTGCGCTTGAGCTTGTCGACGACGTGGCGGTTGTGGACGATCTCGTGGCGCACATAGACGGGCGCGCCCTCCCGCTCCAAGGCGCGCTCGACTATGTCGATTGCTCTGACCACCCCCGCGCAGAATCCCCGCGGCTGGGCGAGGACAACGGAAAGGGGGGCACCCGGCACCAAGGCGTCAACGGCCGTCACACATGCTCCGTACTTCGCTCCCGGGCAGCCAAGGTAGCGTCGCGGGTGGCCCGGCGAAACCCCCACCGTGCGATGCAGCATGTTTGTCGCCGCCGATTGTCGCTATCGCGCCACACTCGCCTGGCGTCCCGGCGCGAGCCGGGCGCGGTTGGACGCGTTCGCGGGCGGAGGGTGGACCTCGCATGGGGGCGTTCCTATTTTGCCGCAGGTCAATCGCGGCGGAGCTGTGTCTATGCGTATCTTGTCGGCCGGAGCGGCGCTCGCGCTGCTCGCCTCCCCCCTCCCCGCCTTTGCGCAGAGCGACCCGGCGATCGCGCCGGTGCAGACGCTCGACGCGGGGCTGCTCGGGATCATGAAGGCGGGCGCCAAAGCGGGCGTGAAGGGCCGCGCGGCCGCGATCGGGCCGGTGGTGGACCGGAGCTTCGACCTGCCGCTGATGACCCGGCTGGCGGTCGGCACATCGTGGAACACGATCGCGCCCGCCGATCAGCAGGCGCTGGTGGCGGCGTTCCGGCGGATGACCGTGCAAAGCTACGCGGTCAATTTCGACGGCTATGGCGGGCAGACGTTCACCGTCACGCCGCAGGTGGAAACGCGCGGGGGGGACAAGCTGGTCCGCACGGTGTTGAACGACCCCAAGGGCTCGCCCGTGCCGATCAGCTACCGGCTCCGCCAGACGGGCGGCGGCTGGCGGATCATCGACGTGTTCTACAAATCGGTGAGCCAGCTCGCGACGCGGCGCTCCGATTTCGAGGGCGTGTTGCAGCGCGGCGGGGCGAAGGCGCTGCTCGCGCGGATGGATCAGCTCGCGGCGAAGGGCGCGGGTTGAGCCTGCCCGCGCTGGCGACGGCGCTGATGCTCGCCTCGCCAGCGCAGACCGCGCCCCCCGCGACGGACCCGCCCGCCGCCGCGCCGCAACGCGCGCCCGAACTCGCTGACCCGCTGGCGGACCCGGCGACCGCGCCCGTCGCTCCCACGCCGGGCAAGCACAGGCACCGTCACGCGCCGGGCGACCCGTTCGAGGGGGTCAATCGCTTTACCTATCGCCAGCAAATGAAGTTCGACCGCGCGGTGATCCGGCCCGCCGCGCTCGGC
>CAXTTU010000477.1:0-2188 GCA_964247225.1 uncultured Sphingomonas sp.
GCATCACGAGCCCGTTGGCGCGCAGCCACTTCGCCTCGCCCGACGCGATGAACTGATCGATCATGATCTGCGCGCCATTGGCAAAATCGCCGAACTGCGCTTCCCACAGCACCAGCGTCTTGGGGTCGGCGAGCGCATAACCGTACTCGAACCCGAGCACGCCATACTCGGACAGCGGCGAGTCGAGCACCTCGAACCGGCCATGCTCGACCGTGCTCAGCGGCACGTACTTGTGCTCGTCCTGCTGATCGACCCACACCGCGTGACGCTGGCTGAAGGTCCCGCGGCCGGAGTCCTGCCCCGACAGACGGACGCCGTAACCCTCGGACAGCAGCGACCCGAACGCGAGCGCCTCGCCCGTCGCCCAGTCGAACCCCGCGCCCGAGCGGAACATCTCGCGCTTGGCGTCGAGCACGCGCCCGAGCGTCTTGTGGATGGTGAGGTCCGCGGGCGGCGTGGTCAGCGTGCGACCGAGCGCGTCGAACAGCTTGGGCTCGACCCCGGTCTCGACGTTGCGGCGGGCCGTCTCGGCGTCGGCGGGGGCGTGGAGCCCCGACCACCGTCCCGCGAACCAGTCCGCCTTGTTGGGCTTGTACGCAGCGCCCGCCTCGAACTCGCCATCGAGCAGCGTGGTGTATTGCTTGACGTTCTCGTCGATCCACGCCTGGTCAACGACCCCCTGGTCGATCAGCCGCTTGCCATAAACCGCGCTCACCGGCGCGTGGCGGCGGATACGGTCGTACATCAGCGGCTGGGTGAAGCTCGGCTCGTCGCCCTCGTTGTGGCCGAAGCGGCGATAGCACCACATGTCGATGACGATGTCGCGGTGGAAACGCTGGCGAAACTCGATCGCCATCTTGGTCGCGAACGTCACCGCTTCGGGGTCGTCGCCATTGACGTGGAAGATCGGTGCCTGGACCCCCTTCGCCACGTCGGACGAATAGGGCGACGAGCGCGCGAATTGCGGGCTGGTCGTGAAACCGATCTGGTTGTTGATGATGAAATGGACGCAACCGCCAGTGTTGTAGCCGCGGATACCCGAGAAGCCGAGGCATTCCCACACGATCCCCTGCCCCGCCATCGCGGCATCGCCATGGATCAGCACGGGAAGCGAGCCGGTATGCTCCTTGAGGTCGTTCGCGATCGTCTGGATTGCGCGCGTCTTGCCCAGCACCACCGGGTCGGCCGCCTCCAGATGCGACGGGTTGGCGACGAGCGACATATGCACCTTGACGCCGTCGAACTCGCGGTCGGTCGAGGTGCCGAGGTGATATTTCACGTCACCCGACCCGCCGACCTCCTCCGGATTGGCCGAGCCGCCGCCGAACTCGTGGAAGATGACGCGCAACGGCTTGGCCATCACATTGGCAAGGACGTTCAACCGCCCGCGATGCGCCATGCCGAACACGATTTCGCGCACGCCGGTCTGGCCGCCGTACTTGATCACCGACTCAAGCGCGGGGATCATGCTCTCGCCGCCGTCGAGGCCGAACCGCTTGGTACCAACATATTTGCGGCCGAGGAACTTTTCCCACTCCTCTGCCTCGATCACCTTGTTCAGGATCGCCTTCTTGCCCTGCGGGGTGAAGTCGATCGCCTTGTCCTTGCCCTCCATCCGGTCCTGGAGGAAGCGGCGCTCCTCCACGTCGACGATGTGCATATACTCCAGGCCGACATTGCCGCAGTAATTGGCGCGCAGGATGTCGACCACCTCGCGGATCGTTGCCCATTGCAGCCCCAGCGTGCCGCCGAGATACACGGGCCGGTCGATGTCCGCGTCAGTAAAGCCGTGATATTCGGTGCGAAGATCCTCGGGCATCTCGCGCTGGGTCAGCCCGAGCGGGTCGAGATTGGCGGCGAGATGCCCGCGCACGCGGTAATTGCGAATCAGCAGCTGCGCGCGGATCGCGTCGCCGGCGGCGCGGATGACGGCGTCTTGGGACGGCGCGGCGGCGGCCGGCGCAGGCTTCGCGCCACCCTTGGCAGGCTTGGGCGCGGGCTCCATTTGCGTCGGGTCGAGCGCCGCGGTCAGGTCGTCGGTGGCGGCGAGCGGCCAGACCGGATTGTCCCAGCTCGGCCCGGCGGCGACGCCCTCCAGCTCGGCGAAGAACGAGCGCCACGACGGCTCGACGCTGTCGGGCGACGCCTTGTAGCGCGCGAACAGCGTGTCGATGAACGCCGGGCTGAC
>CAXTTU010000478.1:0-2179 GCA_964247225.1 uncultured Sphingomonas sp.
CGAGCCGGGCGGTGAGCGCGGCGGTCTTGCCCGTCCCCGCGCCCGCGAGCATCAGGACGGGGCCTTCCGTGGTCAACACCGCCTCGCGCTGCGGCGGGTTGAGACCGCGGAGATAGGGCGGGTCGGCGAGAGCTTGGGCTGCTTGGGTCACCCCCGAACAGGTAGGGAACATCGGCGGGGCGGGCAAGCGCGGGTGCGTTGACGAGGGCAGGGCCCGCTGGCATCCTGCTCGCCGACAAACAACCGGGGGGAACGGTGTCATGGGGTGTGGGGAACGCACGGGCGTGCGGGCGATGGCGCTCGCGCTGCTGGCGGGGGTAGGCGCGCAGACGGCGGCGGCGGCACCCACCGCCGCCGATCCGAAGCCGGGCTCCGCCTATCTGCAATGCGACGGCAAGCCGAACAACATGACCGCCGGCGAAAGTGCGGCGCGGCTGCTCGGCGCGGTGACATTGCTCGGGCTGTTCGCGCCGCAACCGGAAACGGCGGACGCCTCCAAGCGCAAGTTCGGCGCGGACGGGGTCGCGGTGTGCTCCTCGCTGATCGAGGGCGACCACGCGGAGGGCAACCCGGACCGGCGCGTCGGGCTGATCCTCGGGCGAGCGCTGCACCGGATCGAGGCCACGGATTATTCGGGCGCGATCGCCGACGCGGAACTGGCGCGGCGCGAAGCAACGGCCGCGGGGCTGATGGCGAGCCCTTATTACCTGCGCAGCCGCGGCACCGCGTTCGATGCGGTCGAGAGCGCGGCGCTGTTGCGTCAGGGCCGTGCCGCGGACGCGCGCGCGGCATCGCTTCGGAGCACGGCCGGGCTAGGCTATGCGGTGCTGCCGACCTTGGGCATGGCGACGTTCGCGGCGTGGAACCGGAACGCGTCCGCGGACGAGCTGGCCTTCATGGAGCGACGCTCGCGCATGGCGCCACCCGCGGCCGGTGCGGAAGCGGAGCGGCTGGAGGAACTGGGCCGCTTCGGTGACGCCGCGCGCATCCGCGACGGGTTGATCGACTACCAGCGCGCGGCCTCGCCAGATCTCATCGCGTCGGGCCTGTTCGCGCGCGCGGCGCTGAGCCACGCGCTGGCGGGCGACCGCGAGGGCGCGGCGCGGCTGGCGGAGGAGGCAAGGGCGAACGCGGACAAGCGGCGTGCCGATGGCAAGCCGGACGCAAACGAGTCCGAACTGGTCGAACTGGCCGACCTGTACGGCATCGTCGACACGGCAACGCGGGGCGACGCAAAGGCGGCACGTCGGTTGTTCGCGGCGCGCTCGCAATGGGTGTCGCCCTCCTTCGGCGTGGTTCTGGAGGTGGATCGGCGCTTGCGGGAGGGAGCAACGCCCGACGAATTGATCGGGGGACTGAAGAATACGCCCGACCAGCTTTGGCAGGAGCGGGCCGACCGTGCGCGCGCGGCGATGGTGGCGAAGGACGCGGACAATGCGACGCTGTTCCACATGATCGCGGCCGCGACGCCCGCCAGCGCCTACCAGTCGCTGTCCAAGACCGTGTGGCGGACGGACAAGTCGAAGATGCTGCTCAAGCCGAGCGCGAAGGCACCGTCCACGTCGCGGTTCGAAACGCTGTACCTGTTCGGCGCAAACCCGTTCGCGGTGTTCGACGCCTATGCGCTGCACGCGGCGTTGCTCGCCAAGTCGCGCGGACAACAGGGGTTCGTGATCCTGCCGGTGCTGAACGGCGTGTACGCCGCGCGCATCCTGACCGGGAACCGCGGCGAGCCGGGGCTGCCGCCCGCGCTGTTCAACGACGCGGACGCGGTGATCGCGGCGCTGTCGCCGATCATCCCCTCGCCCGACACCCCGCCCACGGGCGGTGCGTCCCGGCCAAGCTGAGCGTCAGCCTGCGCGAAGCAGGGTGATCCGCGCCGCGCCATGGGTTCGGACGGCATCGGCGGCGAAGCCCTGTACCTCGACGGCTTCCTCCTTTGCGGTCTCCACGCTGATCCAGGTGGCGGGGCCGGTCCAGCCGAGGCGGGCGAGACGATCGAGCGCGACGCTGCCCGCGCCGGTACGGTAGGGCGGGTCGAGGAGGAGCAGGTCGTAGGGGCGGGGGGCGGGCGGGAGCGCGAGGACGGACCCGGCGCGGACCTCCGCTTGCGCCGCGCCGAATGCGGCGATGTTGGCGCGCAGGGCGTCGAGCGCGGGCTTGTCCTGTTCGACGAACA
>CAXTTU010000479.1:0-2174 GCA_964247225.1 uncultured Sphingomonas sp.
ATGCCCAAGCTGTTCAAGACCCACAAGGAAACCGCCAAGCAGATCGAGGAAGCGTTGTTCGTCTTCGATAACCTGCTCGAGATGGACGACAAGAATCTCGGCGTGCTGATCCGCAACATCGACAGCGACACGCTGACGCGCGCGTTGAAGGGGGTGGAGGCGCCGGTGCGCGAGCGTTTCCTTGGCTGCATGTCCGCGCGTGCCGCCGACGGCATCCGCGACGAGATGGAAGCGCGCGGGCCGATGAAGCTGGCCGAGGTGCTCGACGCGCAAAAGGCGGTTATCGGGGTCGCGCGCGGGCTCGCCAAGGACGGCGCGTTGCAGATGGGCGGCGGCGACGACGATTATGTCTGATTTCACAGCGGGCTTCTCCGCGCGCCATGCCCTGCCTGACGAGGCGTTCGGACGCGCGTTCGGGCGCGTGCCGACCGGCTTCGCGGCGGTCGCGCCGGCTCCCGCGCCAGTGTCGTTCGCGCCGCAAGCGCCTGCGCCCGCCGGGCCCAAGCACTTCGCACCTGCCGACCGTTCGCATAATCCGACGCAAGGCTGGGATCCGCTCGACCCGTCGCTCGACCAGGGACCCGACCCGTTCGCGGCGGCGCACGCGACCGGCTATGCCGAGGGCCTTGCCGCCGCGCGCGCGGCGGTGGACGAGGCGGGCGAGCGCGACCGCGCGCTGCTCGGCGGGCTGCTCGACCGGCTCGCCGCCGGGCAGCCGATCGACCGCGAAGCGATTGCGGGGCAGCTCAGGCAAACGGTGCTGCTGCTCGTCGGCAAGCTAGTGGGCGAGGTGGGTGTTTCGCCCGAGCTGCTCGCGGGCCGCGTCGAACGCGCGGCGGATCACCTTGCGGACGCCGCTGAATCGGCGCTGCTCCGGGTGCATCCTGACGATGTGGCGCTGCTCGAAGGCAGACTGCCGCGCAACTTGTTCGCGGTGGGCGATGCCAGCGTGGCGCGGGGGAGCTTCGTGCTCGAATCCGCGTCGACGGTGGTGGAGGACGGCCCGGCGCTGTGGCTGGAGCAGCTGGCGGGCGCGGTCGACAAGGTGGCGGTGCCGGGATGCTGACATCCTTCGCCGCCGACTACCTCTCCGATCTCTCCCGCGCGGATTTCAGCCCCAAGCCCGCCATCTCCGGTCGCCTGTCCTCCTGCGACGGGCTGCTCATGGAGGCGGTCGGGCTCTCCCTCCCCGTCGGCACGATCTGCTCGGTCGGCGACACGGTCGAGGCGGAGGTGATCGGCTTCCGCGGCGGGCGCACGCTGCTCATGAACCTCGGCGGCCCCGCGCCCTTGCTCCCGCAATCCGCCGTCCGGCCGATCGGGCCGCCAGGCGAAGCGGAGGTCGGCGCGGCGCTGCTGGGCCGCGTGGTCGATGGCGCGGGCAAGCCGATCGACGGGCGTGGCCCGATCCGCGGGGCAGCGCGCTGGCCGCTCGCGGGCAAGCTGCAATCGCCGCTCGACCGCGGACGCGTGCTCGCGCCGATGGACGTCGGCGTGCGCGCGATCAACGGGCTGCTGACGATCGGCCAGGGCCAGCGCGTCGGCATCATGGCGGGGTCGGGCGTCGGCAAGTCGGTGCTGCTCGGCATGATGGTCCGCGCGGCGCAAGCGGACGTGGTCGTCGTCGGGCTGATCGGTGAGCGCTCGCGCGAGGTCGCCGACTTCCTCGAAACCAAGCTGGCGGGCGCGGCGCGCGAGCGCGCGGTGGTGGTTGCGGTGCCCGCCAACCATTCGCCCGTGCTCCGCATCCGGGGGGCGCTCCGGGCGACCGCCATCGCGGAAGGCTTCCGCGCCGAGGGCAAACGTGTCCTCCTCATCATCGATTCGCTCACCCGCGTCGCGCATGCCGGGCGCGAGATCGGCTTGGCGCTGGGCGAGCCCGCGAGCGCGCGCGGCTATCCACCTTCCGCGATTGCGATGCTCCCCAACCTCATCGAGCGCGCAGGGACGTGCGTGGCGAGCGGCGGGTCGATCACCGCCATCTACACCGTGCTGGCGGACGGTGACGACGGCAACGATCCCGTCGTGGACGCCGCGCGCTCGATCCTCGACGGGCATATCGTCCTGTCGCGCGCGCTGGCCGAGCGCGGCGTGTACCCCGCGATCGACCTCGGCCCGTCCGTCAGCCGGGTGATGACCGACATCGCCGAAGCCGCGCACGTCCGCGCCGCGCG
>CAXTTU010000480.1:0-2172 GCA_964247225.1 uncultured Sphingomonas sp.
ATCGCGGCGCAACCGCTGCCCGGCGCGCGCTTGTTGCACGGGTACGCGCCCACCGACGACGGATTGCCGGTGCCGTTGCGGAAATAATCGCAGCGCGTGCGCTGGAGCAGATTGCCCCCGACCGTGGCCATGTTGCGCAGCTGCTGCGACGCCGCCTTGGCCAGCGACTCCGCAAGCACGGGATAGTCGCGCACCACCACCGGATCCGCGGCGACCGCGCTCATCGGCGTAAGCGACCCGAAGCGAAGCCGGTCGCCCCCCGTCTCGATGCGGTCGAGCCCGCGGATCGCGGTGACGTCGATCAGGTGCTGAGGACGCTCGACGCCGAGCTTCATCAGGTCATACAGGTTGGTGCCACCGGCGATGAAGCGAGCGCCCTCGCCGGCGCGGGCGAACGCGGAGACCGCGTCGGGCGCGCTGGCGGGGCGATGGTAGCTGAACGGTTGCATCAGCCGCGCCCCATCCTGGCCGCGGCGTCCTCGACCGCGGCGACGATGCCGGGATAGGCCCCGCAGCGGCAGATGTTGCCGCTCATATATTCGCGGATGTCGGCCCTGGAGCCGGCATGGCCCTCGGCGACGCAGGCGACCGCCGACATGATTTGTCCGGGGGTGCAATAGCCGCACTGCAACGCGTCATGGTCGATGAACGCCTGCTGCATCGGGTGCAGCGCGTCGCCCTGCGACAGTCCTTCGATCGTGCGCACCTGGCGGCCGTCGGTCTTCGCCGCAAGCGTCAGGCACGCCAGCACGCGGCGGCCGTCGACATGGACGGTGCAGGCTCCGCATTGCCCATGGTCGCAACCCTTCTTGGCCCCGGTCAGCGCGAGCCGCTCGCGCAGGAAATCGAGCAGAGACGTGCGCGGGTCGATCTCGACGCTCACCCGCCGCCCGTTGATCACCGGGTGGACGTGGACCGCCTGCGGCGGCCTGGCGCGCAGCGGCGCGATCGGCGCGGCATCGGCACCCTCCGCCGGGACCGTGGCGAAGATCGCCGCGCCCGCCGCTGCCCCCAGCGCCTCGCGCCGGGTCAGGGCGAAGCCTTGCCCGTCGCCCCCAGTCGTTCCGTCGGGAGCATCGTCATGCTCGTTCATGGTCATCCGTAACACCGCCAGCGTTGGCCGCGCCGTTTCAACCCGACGCGGGAAAGGGAAGCCCGGTCAGGCTCCCGTGATCGACTTCCAGTTCTTGATCATGTGGTCGGCGGTGCGCCAGGCGAGCGCCTGAATCGTCTGCGTCGGATTGCGCGAGCCGCTCGTCCCTGTCACCCCACCGCCCATAAAGGCGAGGTTCTCGACCTCGTGACTAAACCCCCAGCGGTCGACCACGTTGGTCTCGGCATTGTCCCCCATCCGTGTGCCGCCATAGGCATGGGTCGTGGGCCCCATCGTGAACATCGAGTTCCGGTCGACGGCGATGGCCCCGGCTTCCTGCAGCCACTGAACCGCCTTGTCCTGCGTATAGGCGGCGACCTTTCGCTCATTGTCCTTGTAGTCGGCCGTGATCCTGACGACCGGTACGCCGAACGGGTCCTTCACCACGGGATCGAGGTCCAGATAATTGTCTTCGTAGGGCAGGGTCGTTTTCTGGATATAGACCCTGTTCCAGCGATCCGCGTTTTCGGCGATGAATGCCTTCCACGCCGAACCCCACAGCGGTGCCTTGCCGAAGGTGGGCATGTTCGCGGCCCCGATCGGGCGCTTGTCCGAGCCCATGGCCAGCGTGCCGCCGCCAATAAAGTCTAGGCCGGAATGGTCGAAATTGTCCTCGGCGTGATCGTCGAGAAAGGTCGCCTGCGCGGGCGTACCGTACCATGTGTTGATGTCATGCGGGAACAACCCGACCACAGGCGCGGTCGAGTTGTGGCTGAAATAGTGCTTGCCCACCTGACCGGCATTATTTCCCAAGCCCTTGGGGAACGCCCTGGACGTGGACAGCAGCAGCAGGCGCACATTCTCGTACACATGCGCGGACAGGATCACGACCTTTGCCGGTTGGAAAAAGGACTCGCCATTGCGGACGTAGTTAACGCCGGACATGCGCGCGGTGCGTGGATCGACCACCAGCTCGGTCACCCGCGCCAGATCGACGACCTTGAGCCGACCGGTGTCGACTGCTTTGGGAATGGTGTTGAACAGGGTGGAGTTCTTGGCCTGGAACGGGCAGCCGCCCT
>CAXTTU010000481.1:0-2153 GCA_964247225.1 uncultured Sphingomonas sp.
GAACATGGTCGCGCGATCCTGGCGGCGAGCGTCGCGCACCGCACGGCGTGGTTCGACCGCTGGCTGATCGCGCCGGTCGCCCGGCTCGCGCTCCCCCGCCTCGTCGAGCGCAGCGCGCCCAGCCTCGCGCTGGCGGGCGGGGCGGCGGCGGCCGGGGTCGGCGGCGTGGCGGCGCTGGTGATGGGGCATGCGGCGATCGGGCTGCTGCTGTTGCTTGTGGCGGTGTTCCCGCTCGCGCTCGGCGCGACGCTGTCGAGCCTGCGCGAGGAGGCGGTGATGGCGCGGGCGCAGGATGCGGCGGTGGCGGTGCTTGCGGCGGCGGGACTGCTTTTGCTCGGTCGCGCAGTGGACTGGGGAACGGGGCGCACGGGCGCGAGCGTGGTGGCGGTCGCCGCCGTGATCGCGGCGGCGCTGGCCGAACGCGCGGCGCTGCCGAGGATGCGGCGGCGCTGGTGGGCGACGCCGCCCGCTTATCTTGTCGTGCTGCTGCCCTTTGTCGCGCTGGGTTGGCCGGTGCTGGGCTTGGCGGTTGCGGGCGTGTACGCGGTCGCCACGCTGGCGAGCGCGATCGAAGGGCTTCGTCGCGAGGCTTAGCGCGGCTTTAACGACAACCGCCTATGCGACGCACCATGCCGGTCGACCCAAGCGATCCGTCCCTGCCAGTTCCGGTCGCGCGCGCGATCGCAGCGGACGCGCGCGCGGCTGCGCGGCTGGCGAATGAGATGCGCGATCTGCTGCTGCCCGAGGAGGCTCGTCTCGACGACCGGCTCCGCGCGGCGCTCAACGCGCGGTTGCGCGCGGTGGTGGGCGATGCCGAGCGCGAGCTGCGGCTTGGCGCGGCGCGACGGCTGAGTGAGATGGGCGCAGGCGACGCGGCGGAAACGCTGCTGGCGCGGTCGGATGCGGCGCTGGATCGGCTACGGCGGACGGCGTTGCTCCACGATCCGGAGCTGATGGCGGAGCTGGTCGGATCAACGCGACTTCTGCTGCTCGCGCACGCATTGCCGCCCGGCGCGCCGTCGGGGGCTGATCGACCGAGCCTGGTGGTGCGGCTCGCCGAATGCCCCGAGCCCGACGTCGCGCGCGCGGCGACGGAGTTGCTCGAGATCAACAACGTGCAGGATGCGAACGCGGCGCCCTTTCCCGAGCCGCTCCGCACGCGGCTGATCTGGTCGGTCGCCGCCACATTACGCGAGGAGCTCGGCGACGAGCCGCGCGCCGACCATGCCCTTGTGGATGCCGCATCCGCGTTGCTCGCCGAAACGCCCGACCAGAGTGTCGATACCGCCTCGATGCGGCTCGCGCGGGTGATCGGGGCGCGGCCCGACGAGCTTGCGGGTTTGCTGGTCGAGACGTTGGGCGACCGCCGCCCCGCCTTGTTCACCGCGCTGCTGGCCGTGGCGAGCGCGCTCTCCTTCGCCGACGCGCGCGCGATCGTCACCGACCCGGACGGCGCGCGGCTATGGCTGCTCCTGCGCGCGCAGGGGCTGGAGCGCCCGGTGATCGCGCGCATCGGCGTGGCGCTGGCGGCGGCGGACCCGGTGCGCGACCTCGAGCGGTTCGCGGATGAGGTGGACGAAGTGATGGCGGTCTCGCCCGAGATGGCCGCGGCTGCCTTTGCCCCGCTCGCGCTGCCACCCGAGTACCGGCGCGCGCTCGCGGCGATAGGGGACGGCGCATGAGCGACCGGGGCACCGTGCGCGCGCTGGTTGACCGCGACGGGCGGCTCCAGCGTGGCGACGACGCGCTGGTCGCGCTCAACGCGCGCGCGGGCGGCGCGGTGGGGGAGCCGGTCGCGGTGCCGCAGCTCGCGACATTGGCACGGCTGGCGCGACGCCTCGGCGTGCTGATCGCGCGCGCGGTGACGGTGGCGGACGCTGACGCGGACCTCGACCTGTGGGTCCGCGCCGAGCCGGTGCCCGACGGCGTCGCGCTCGCCATCGCCGACTGGCGCGAGCGACGGCCCTGGCTTGCGCCCGCGAGCCCGCCCGCGCACGCCCCCGTTCTCGACGACGCGGGCGAGGGGCGGTGGGAGACCGACGCCGCGATGCGCCTCACCCGCGTCGCGTCCGAAGTGGGGCGGCGGTTCGGCTTCGCGCCCGAGGCGGCTCTCGGCAAACCGCTGACCCAATTGTTCCGGCTGGCGGAGGACG
>CAXTTU010000482.1:0-2152 GCA_964247225.1 uncultured Sphingomonas sp.
GGTGGTCAGCTCCAGCTTGCGCATCAGGTCGTAGGTGGCGTCACGCACGTTCATGGACGTTCTCCTTGCGATCGAGAGAGGGTCAGGACTTGGGAAGAAGCAGGATCCAGAGCGGCAGCGCGACCGCCATGCCGATCGCGCTGATCAGCACCGTGCTCGCCGCCTGGTCGACATAGGTCTTGTAACGCGACGCGAGGATCAGCCCGATCAGGCCGGAGGAGATGGCGCTCACCACCACCGCCTGCGCCTGCGACGGACCCGTGACGCCGAACACCGTCAGCAGGCCGAGCACCACCGCCGGCAGCAGGACGAGCTTGCCGAGCGTGTTCGCCCACACATCGCGACCGAGCGACAGCTTGTGCGCCGCCAAGGTCAGCCCGGACGCGAACACCGCGACGCCCCCGGTCGCGGAGCCGATCAGCTTCAGCGCGTCTTCGGCGAACAAGGGCAGCGTTACCCCGGCCAGCACCAGCGCCAGCGCAACCAGCGGCGCGATCACCACGGGCTGCTTGAACGAGCCGAGCACCGTGGACAGCACCGACCCGCCCGCCTTGCCCCCGCCGCCGGCCCCGATCAGCACGATGCCGAGCGGCACCTGTGTCACGTTGATGACCAGCGCGACAATGGCGATCATCAGGCCGGACTCTGCGCCGTAAAGCGGTGTCACCACCGCCGGGCCGAAGAACGGCGCGGCGGGCGAGGCGAGCAGCAGGCCCGCCAGCGACGCCTCCGCCCCGCTGCGCTTCCCCCACCACCGGTACACGCCGAAGGCCAACAGGAAAACGCCCACATAGGCGACCACCAGCGCCAGCACGACGGGTCCTTCGCGCAGCAGTTCCGGCCGCTTGATCGTCACGGTCGAGCTAAACAGCATCGCGGGCAGCGCGAACTCGACCAGCAGCGTGTTGAACCCGGTCGCCTGGTCCGCGTCGAACGAGTGAAACCGCCCGGCCGCATAGCCGAGCGCCAGCACGAAGAAGAGCGGCACGAGCGCTTGCAGCAGGCTGGAGGCCATCGCCGTCCTTCCAAAACCGATTTATAATAAATATTAAGCGTGCTTCGCTCGACTTTGGTTCCGCCAGTCAAGACTAAATAAAATGTCACATCGCCAAGTCTCCGAGCGTTCGAGCATGGGGTGCGTGGAGGTGGCGCATCGGCAGGTGCAGCCGACCGTTGCCCACCGGTCGCGTCCGTTTCCTCCGGTTTGACAGCCGGTTACCCCGATCCTAGTCGGAGTGACCTAATGAGTTGAACGCGGCCCTTCCCCCGGTCGCCCGGTCCCGAGAGCGCCCGCCATGATCCTCGTCACGTCCGCCAACGGTAATCAGGGTCGGCGGCTCGTTCCCCGGCTGCTCGCTGCGGGGCATCAGGTGCGCGGCTGCGTCCGGTCCGAAGCGTCGGCCGAGCGGCTGCGCGCATTGGGCGCGCAGGAGGTGCTGGTGGGCGACCTCGCCGACCCGCGCTTCATTGCCGAGGCCGTGCGCGGCGTGCGGAGCATCTACCATATCGGCCCGACGCTCCACCCGGCGGAGCGGGCGATGGGCTTCGCGATCATCGACGCGGCGCGGGCGGCGGGCGTCGGGCATTTCGTGTTCAGCTCGGTGCTCCACGCGATCACCACCGACCTGATCCAACACGAGATCAAGCGCGACATCGAGGAGCATCTGCTCTCCTCGGGGCTGGAGTTCACGATTCTTCAGCCCGCCAATTACATGCTGACGCATCGCATGTTGACCGTGTTCGAGGAGGGGGTGTTCCGCCTGCCCTGGTCGCTGGAGCGGCGTCAGTCGATGGTCGACCTCGACGACGTCACCGAGGTGGCGGCGCTGGTGCTCGGCGACCCCGAACGCCATGGCGCGGCGACCTATGAGCTGGTCGGGCCCGGTCGCTTCACCGCGCACGACATCGGGCGCGTGCTGTCCGGGGTGCTGGGGCGCGAGGTCCGGGTGGAGCGGCTCGACTTGGCAGCGTTCGTCCGCGCGCGGTTCGGAGGTGCGGACCCCGACACGCTCGCGCACCAGCTGCGGATGAGCGCCGCGATCGAAGCGCGCTACAGCGCCCATGATTTCCTCGGCAACCCCAACGTGCTCGGCTGGCTGCTCGGTCGCCCGCCGACCAGCTTCGAGGCGTTCGTCCGCAAGGAGCTTGCGGC
>CAXTTU010000483.1:0-2152 GCA_964247225.1 uncultured Sphingomonas sp.
ACGCGCCCTTCTCGTGCCCGAACAGCTCCGATTCGAGCAGCGCTTCGGGGATCGCGGCGCAGTTGATCGCGACGAACGCTCCCGCGCGGCGTGGACTGGCCTCATGCAATCCCCGCGCGAGAAGTTCCTTGCCCGTGCCGCTGGCACCGAGCAGCATCACCGACACGTCGGCGGGCGCGACCCGCTCGATGAGGCGCGTCACCTTGAGCATCTCGGGCGCGGCGGTGATTAGTCCGCCCAACGCCGCCCCGCCCGCCCGCGCGGCCAGCCGCCGGTTCTCCGCCTCCAACGCATGAACGTGGAACGCGCGCGCGACGATCAGCCCCAGCGCGTCGATGTCGATCGGCTTGGCGTAGAAGTCCCACGCGCCCTCGCCGATCGCGCGCAACGCGCTTTCCCGCGCGCCATGGCCCGAGGCGACGATCACCTTGGTGTCGGGGCGGAGCGCGAGGATGTCGGCGAGCGTCGCGAAGCCCTCGCTCGTCCCGTCCGGGTCGGGCGGCAGGCCGAGGTCGAGCGTCACCACCGCCGGCTCCTCCGCGCGTACGGCGGCGATCGCTTCCGCGCGGGTGGCGGCGGTGAGCACCTCATATCCTTCATACGCCCAGCGCAGCTGACGCTGGAGCGCGAAGTCGTCCTCGACGATGAGCAGCTTGGGTTTGCTCACGCAGCCCTCTCCATCGCACCCGCTCCCGGCAATCGCACGGTAAAGCGGGTGCCTTCACCCTCGCGGCTCCATACCGCGACGCTGCCCCCCATCGCCTCCGCGAGCGCGCGCGCCTCGAACGCGCCGATGCCGAAGCCACCGGGCTTGGTGGAGTGGAACGGGCGGAACAGCTCGTCGCGCACAAAGGCGGACGTCATGCCGCAGCCACGGTCGGCGACCTCGATCGCGACCTGACCGTCCTCCGTCGACACGGTCAGCATTACCGGCGCTTGCGGCCCGCTCGCTTCGGCCGCGTTCTGGATCAGGTGCGCAAGCAGCTGCTCCACCCGCGCCGGGTCGGCGAGCGCCAGCGCGGCCTCGCCCGTCACTTCCACCCCATGCGGCACCCGCCGCGCCAACCGCCGCGCGAGCGCGAGCACGTCCACCGCCACCAGCAGATCATGCCGTTGCGCATTGTGTTGCGACAACCTTGCCAGCAGCGCGTTCATCCGGTCGGCGGACTCCTTCAGCGTCGCCGCCATGTCGGCGCGGAACGCCGGATTGTCCGCGTGCCGCTCCGCATTGCGCGCGACGAGGCTCAGCCCGCTGACCAGGTTCTTGATGTCATGCATGATGAACGCGAAGCGGCGGTTGAACTCGTCAAACCGCCGCGCCTCGGCCAACTCGTCGAGCGCGCGCGCCTCCGCCAGATAGCTCGCCACCTGCCGCCCGGTAATGCGGAGCAGATCGAAATCCTCCCAGTCGAGCGCGTGCGGCACGGGTGGGCGCGCTAGGATGATCGCCCCGACCAGCTGGCCGAAATGCAACAACGGCACCACCGCCCACGCCTCGGCGTGTGCCAGCAGCGCGGGCGATACCGCGGCGCAATCCGCCGCGTCCGCCTCGCCCGCGCGCACCGCATCGAGCTCGATAATCCGCCCCGTCGCGGCGAGATGCCGCGCAAGCCGCTCGTCGCCGGGCAACCCCTCGCCCGCCCAGTTCCAGCCCACGCCGGGCGCGAGCGCGGGTCCTTCGGGCACCAGCAGCACGCCCGCAGGCGCGCAGAGCAGGTCCGCCATCGCCTTGACGATCCGCCGGTCGAGCGGCGCGGCCTCGTTGCCCGGCAGGCCCAGCGTGTCGGTGAAGCGCACCCACTCCGCGCGGTAATCATAGCGGTGCCGGAACAGATGCTTGGCCAGCATCACCTTGACCCAGGCTCGCAGCCACGGATTGGAGACGAGCGTGAACAGCGCGGTGGTGGTGCCGAACACCCACGCGGTCTGCCACACCCGCGCCCGCGCGCCGCCCCACAGCTCGATGGCACCCATCGCGAGCAGGGTGACGCCGAGATAGGCGGCGAGTGCGAGCAGCGACAGCGAGCGCACGGTCACCGCGCGCGATACGCGGAGCGTCCACTCGCCACCGCGATGCGCCGCCACCGCCAGCACCGCCGCGAGCGCGACCGTGCCGAGCGCGCGCGCGGCGGCGAGCGGTGCGGGCCAGCCC
>CAXTTU010000484.1:0-2144 GCA_964247225.1 uncultured Sphingomonas sp.
AGACGCTGATCTGGGCGGCGAAGGGCGAGCGGAGCCGCTACACCTTCAACTACCGATCGATGAAGTCCTTGAACGACGAGCTGCAGATGCGCTCCGACTGGGAGTTCCCGATCTGTGGCGGGCCGGAGCGATTGAAGCGCGACGGGGTGAAGGTCCACCCGACGCAGAAGCCCGAGGCTTTGCTCTACCGCGTGCTGCTTGCCTGCACGAAACCGGGCGACGTGGTGCTCGACCCGTTCTTCGGCACCGGCACGACGGGGGCGGTCGCGAAGCGGCTCGGGCGGCGCTGGATCGGGATCGAGCGCGAGGGGGAATATGTGTCCGCCGCGACCCAGCGGATCGCCGCCGCGCTGCCGCTCGACGAGGCGGCGCTGAAGACGATGCAAAGCCCGCGCGGCGCACCCAAGGTCGCGTTCGGCGTGCTGGTCGAGAACGCGCTGCTGTCGCCGGGCGCGATGCTCACCTGCGCCCGCCGGAAGCACCGCGCGACCGTGCGGGCGGATGGCAGCCTCGAATCGCCCTGCGGCGCGACCGGCTCGATCCACAAGCTCGGCGCCAGCCTGCAAGGCGCGCCCGCCTGCAACGGGTGGGTGTTCTGGCATTACGAGGCGGGGGGCAAGCTCCAGCCGATCGACGCGCTTAGGCAGACGTACCTGCTCGCGACGCAGCCTTGATGGCGAGAGTTGACGGATCGCTGACGATGCTCAACCGCTTTCCATCCCGATTAACGACAGGAAAACGACATGGGTAGGGAATGTGGCAAGTGCGGCGGCCAGATGACTGCCGGCGTCGTCGTGGACCATGGATATGGCAGGAACTATCCGGAGCGTTGGCAACCCGGAGAACCGACGATGAGTTTCTGGACCGGGCTGCACGAAGACAAGAAGGCGCAGATGGACGTGGAAACCTGGCGCTGCGATCGCTGTGGCTTTCTCGAAAGCTACGCGCCTACCAAGTAGTTGGTTGGGAGCGCGGGTGAGCAGGATGACTATGTCGGACGAGTGGGTCGACCCGGATGACGCGCCCGAGCTGACGGGCGAATGGTTCAGGGCGGCTGACGTGATGGTCGGCGACGTCCTCGTCAGCAAGGGGAAGCCCCCAAGGCGCGGCCGACCGCTCTACGGGAGCGAACCCAAGGTGCAGCAATCCTTGCGCCTCGACCGCGAGGTGCTGGACAAGTTCAGGGCAACCGGCCCCGGCTGGCAGGCGCGCATCAATCAGGTGCTCAAGGAAGCGAAGCTCTGATCGTGACGGAGGCGACGCGCCACCTCCGCCCCACCCAGTTCGTCGACTCGCCCATCGATCGCGACGGCGAGGTCGCGCGGCTGGCGGGCGGGATGCAGTGGTTCGCGGCCTATGACGTGCTCGAAGCGGGGCGGCGGCGCGAGACGGTGGCGGTGGCGGCGTTCAGCCGCTGGCTGGAGTTCCAGCATGACGCCGAGCGGCTCCATGGCATCCACCGCGCAGTCACCGCGCCGCGCGTGCCGCTCCGGCTTGGCGAGCGGGTGATCCGCTTCGACCAGCCGCAGGTCGCGGGCATCCTCAACGTCACCCCGGACAGCTTCTCCGACGGCGGCAAGCACTCCGGGAACCCCGCCGCCGCGGCCTCGACCGGGGTGGCTATGGCGGCGGCGGGGGCGGCGTTGGTCGATGTCGGCGGCGAGTCGACCCGCCCCGGCGCGACGACGGTGTGGGAGGGCGACGAGATCGCCCGTGTCGCGCCCGTGATCGAGCGGCTCGCGGCGGCGGGCACCCCCGTGTCGATCGACACGCGAAAAGGCGCAGTGATGGAAGCGGCGCTGGCGGCGGGCGCTACGGTCGTCAACGACGTGTCTGCGCTACTCTGGGACGACCGCGCGTTGGACGTGGTGGCGAGGGCGGGCTGTCCGGTCGTGCTGATGCACTCGCCCGACCCGCGCACCGGCGGGCATGCGCGGACCGGGTACGCGGACGTCGTCGGCGAGGTGTTCGACTGGCTCGCCGCCCGCGTCGCGGCGGTGCGCGCGGGCGGAGTGGCGGAGGTCGTCGTCGACCCCGGCATCGGCTTCGGCAAGACGCTGGCGGAGAACCTCGCGCTCCTCAACAACCTCGCCGTGTTCCAGGGGCTCGGCTGCCCGGTGATGCTGGGCGCGAGCCGCAAGCGG
>CAXTTU010000485.1:0-2123 GCA_964247225.1 uncultured Sphingomonas sp.
ATCGACCGCGCGGAGGCGAGCGCCCGCCAGACGCTCGACACCGCGAAGGCGAAGGCGACGCAGGCGGCGGACACCGCGCGCAAGGGCGTCTCGACCGCCGCGATTCTCAGCGCGCTGGCGCTGCTGCTCGGCGCGGTCGCGGGCTGGTTCGGCGGGCAGCTCGGCGCCAAGGCGCATGAGGGCGGCGACATCGTGGTGGACGCGCGCCGGCGGGTCTAGGCTGCAGTTCGGGGGAGGTGGGCCGCGTCGGTCACGCGACCGTGACAGCAGCCACCCCCGCCCTGCGGGCCACCTCGCGCACGGCCGCGTGGATATCGTGGCTCAGGAAGCGTTCCCCGGTGGCCTCGACATGGCCCTCATATTCGGACCGGGCGACGAGCATCTGGCTGCCATAGAGGCGCGGCGCGGCGGTGGCGCGGGAGAGTATCTCGACATCGCCTGCCAGGCGCTCGCCCAGCCAGACTTGGTAGGATTGCCCCTTGGCCGTCTCGTACCAGGCGATCTCGCCCAAGGGGCGCATTGCGCGGCCGGTGGGTTCGCTCGACTCCACCGGTGTGATGGGCGGAGGTGCTGGCGCAACGGCTGAGCCTGCCGACGCATCCGTCGCTTGCGGCGGCGCGGGGCGCGGCTGTTCCGGCTCCGGATCAGCGTTATCCGCCGGCTTGGGCCGTTTCGCATAGTCCGCGGCGAACGCGGCGCGGTGCCCCTCCAGATACGCGAGAAGCCGCGCCAGTTCACGCGCGGGATCGGCGAACCAGTCGATCGACCAGATCCGGTAGATTTTCCACCCCAGACCCTCCAGCACCGACTGCCGGATGCGATCCCGGTCGCGAACGGTCAGCCCGCGATGGAAGCTGGCCCCATCGCACTCGACGCCGGCGATGAAGCCGATCGGGTAATCGGCGTGGCGCACGCCGAGGTCGATGCGGAAGCCCTCGACCCCGACCTGAGGCACGACCTCGTAACCCGCCCCCCTCAGCGCATCGGCGACGAACACCTCGAAGTCGCTGTCCGGCTCGCCACCGGACGCATCCCGGTAGCTCGCGCCGCCATGCGCATAGGTGAGGTATGCCTTGAACTCCCGGACGCCGCGGCTCGATGTCGGCGTGACCTTCACGTCATCGGGCCGGAGCGAGGTGAACAGGCGCGTGGACAGCTTGGCGCGGGTGACGAGCACGTTGAGACGACGCCAGCCGACTTCCCGGTTCATTAGCCCGAAGTAGTTCAGCACCTTGCCGTCCTTGTTCGGGCCATAGACCGTCGAGATCAGGATGATGTCGCGCTCGTCGCCCTGCACATTCTCGAGGTTCTTGATGAAGAACTCCTCCACCCCGCCCGCATATTCGTCGACATAGCGGCGGATTTCGGGCTGTTCGAGGATCAGGCGATCGAACTCGTTCTGGACGAGCTCGGTCTGCTTGGCGTTCATCGCGGCGATGCCGAGCGAGTGCTGCGGATAGGCGCGCATCAGGCGGAACGCTTCCTCGATCACCGCCTCCGCTTCGCGCTGGTTGATCGACGCCTCGTAGACCGCGCCGTCCACATAGCGGCACTTCACGCCGAGCAGCTCGTCGTCATTGCCCATCGGGCTCGGGAAGACGACCAGATCGCTTTGGTAGAACTCGCGATTGGAGAACTGGATCAAGCTTTCATGCTGCGAACGGTAATGCCATTTCAGCCGGCGCTTGCGGCGGAAGCGCCCGTTGGCGAGATCGAGGATCGACTCGGTGTCGGGGGTGATACCGACGGCGTCATCGTCCGCGCCGTCGTCCGCGCTCGTCTGGAAATGGTCGCTGGGCGGCAGCTGGTTGGCGTCGCCGACCACCACGAACTGACTGCCCCTCAGCACCGAGCTGATCGCGAACTCCGGTCGCATCTGCGAGGCCTCGTCCACCACCAGTAGGTCAAAGGTCAGCGTCGCGGGCCGGATATATTGGGCAGCGGACGTGGGCGACATCATCCAGACGGGCTTGAGGGTCTGCAACGCCCCACCGGCACGGTGGACGACATCGCGAAGCGGCGTTCGGGACTTCTTGAGCGCAAGTTCGTGATCCAGCAGCTCCATCTCGGTATAGTCGCCGACCCGGCCACTGCCGACGCCCAGCGGCGGCTTGTCCCTCAGC
>CAXTTU010000486.1:0-2121 GCA_964247225.1 uncultured Sphingomonas sp.
GGATCATGCCGATCTCGCCGTGCAGGCGGCGGTGGTTCCACCAGTCGAGGTACTCGAAGATCGCGTACTCGAGTTGGTCGACGGTGCGCCACGGCCCGCGGCGATGGATGAGTTCGGCCTTGATCTGCCCGAAGGTCGACTCGGCGAGCGCGTTGTCATACGAATCGCCGCGTGAGCCGACGGAGGCGACAACGCCGGCTTCGGCGAGCCGCTCGGTGTACTTGATCGACACGTACTGACTGCCACGGTCGCCGTGATGGATCAGCCCGGTCAGGTCGTCGACGCCTTGTCGCTGTCGGGTCCAGATCGCCATCTCCAGCGCCTCGAGCGGCAGGTCGGTGCGCATGTGCGTGGCCAGCGCCCAGCCGACGATGCGGCGGCTGAACACGTCGGTGACCAAGGCGAGGTAGGCGAACCCGACCCAAGTGCGGATGTAGGTCAGGTCGACCACCCACAGCTGGTCCGGCCGCGCGGCGGTGAAGTCCCGGTCCACGAGATCCGTCGGCCGCGGCGCGCTGTCGTCAGCGACGGTGGTGCGCTTGGGCGTGCCGCGCCGCACGCCGCGCAGGCCGAGCTCGCGCATCAGCCGCGCCGTCTGGTCCCGGCCGATCTCGACCTGCTGCTCGCGGCGCAACGCGGCCTGCATCTTGCGGGCGCCGTAGACGCCGTAGTTGTCCTCGTGCACCGCGGCCAGGACCGGCTTGAGTTCGGCGTCGCGGACCGCACGCCGCGATGGCGGCCGCGTCTTGGCCGCCCAGTACGTCGCTGGGGCGATCGCCGAGCCCTGATCGGTCAGGACCCGGCAGATCGACTCGACACCCCAGCGACGCCCGCCGTCGGTGCGGTCTTTGTGCTCGTCGATGAACATCACCAACGCTGCTGTGGCCGGTCGAGTTCGGCCCCGAAGAAAGCCGCCGCGGCCTTCAGAATCTCGTTGGCGCGGCGCAACTCGGCGTTCTCCCGCTTCAGCCGCTTGATCTCGCCGGCCTCCTCGGTCGTCAACCCGGCACGTTGCCCGCCGTCGACCTCGGCCTGGCGGACCCACTTACGCAGCGTCTCCGACGACACGCCGATCTTGCCGGCGACCGACTCGATCGCTGCCCACTGCGACGGATACGACGGCGCCGCCTCAATGACCAACCGCACTGCTTTCGCCCGCTGCTCGGGCGGATACCTACTGGGACGTGACACGAGCTCCATCCTCACGGAACAGAGCCTCTACCGAACCCAGGACGATTCACCTGCCATCAGGGAGGTTCAACGCCAACGGCGCTTGGCTCGCCTTAGCCGCGATGGCGTTCAACCTGACCCGCGCCGCCGGCACGCTCGCTTCCCGGTTCCACGCAAAGCCACCACCGCTACCATCCGCCGGCAGCTGATCAACGTCCCCGCCCGGACAATGTGGCCGCGGCGTCACATTCGTGGCGCCCGCGGCGGGTGCCGAACGCGCGAGTGTGCAACTCGGGACGCTCGTCAACCTGCATAGGGCGCCGCGGATTTGGCTGGCGGCGGCACGGTGTGCGCGCCACCACTGCGCCCGCTGGCCCCCCCGCCACCCGCGCCGCGGCTACTCCGTCGTGCAGTCGGTCGCCGCGTCGTTTGTTGCGTGGCCCGCGCAGGCGAAAGCAACGCACGATGCGGGCCTCGGCGCGGCATTCCAGCGGGTCGACTAACGCGCCGCTGGCTAGTCCCCAGCGGTCACGATCGTGCGCTTGACCAACGTCCGTTGCGCGATACGAGGCTGCACCGGCACGCTCCGGACGCGCGTCAAGCACCCGACGGTCCGCTCACGTCACCTGCCTGGCGGCGCCCCTTGCTGCGGTCACGGTGCCGTCGTCGGCGCGCTGCTCGACGATCGCGGCGCGGGTCCGTTCAGCCGCTCACATCACAACTGGCAGCGCAACTCCGGGCGTCGCTACCACGGGTCCTCCAGCACCGAATCTTCTCGAAGCGGCGAGTTGGTCGCCGCGCAGCGGCTGCACGTCGGCCACCCACCGACCGGATTCGCCGTCGGTGAACGCCGCGGCATGGCCGTCGGCAGGCCGGTCGCTGGGCCCTCTCACGCGCCGCGGGCGAGCCAGCCGTTACGACGCATGACCTCTAGAGTGCGGGCCGACGGAT
>CAXTTU010000487.1:0-2114 GCA_964247225.1 uncultured Sphingomonas sp.
CAGGAGGCGGGAACGCGCGCCGCCGCCGCGCTCGGCTCCGCGCCGGGCGATATCCGGCTGGTGTTCGACATGACGGGGGCCGCGCCCCGCGCCCGGCTCGCCTTTGCGGAGGCGACCCACCTCGACGGTTCCGGCCTCGCGCTCACCCGCTCGGGCGCGGGCTTCACCGCCAAGCCCTACCTCGCCGCGCTGACCGAGCGGCTGGTGGTGGTGCGCGGCAAGCTCGACGCGCAGAACTTCTACAGCTCGGCGGTGGCGGCGGGGGTCAACGACACGCTGATCAGCGACTTCGCCAACGCCTTCACCTTCGACTTCGACCTCCAGCGCGAGGTGAAGCCCGGCGACGCGATCGAGGCGGGGTATCAGCAGCGCTTCAACGCACAGGGCGAGGCGGTCGGCGCGCCCGTGCTGGTCTATGCCTCGCTCGCCACCCCCGCCAAGGCGCGCGCGCTGTACCGCTTCACCCCGCCCGGGCAGAAGACCGCCGGCTGGTTCGACGCCGCCGGGCGCAGCACGCGGCGCGCGCTGATGCGCACCCCCATCGACGGCGCGCGGATCACCTCGCCATTCGGGATGCGCGAGCACCCGATCCTGGGCTTCATGAAGATGCACAAGGGCACCGATTTCGCCGCGCCGGTGGGGACGCCGATCTTTGCAGCGGGCGATGCCACGGTGGAGTTCTCCGGGCCGAAAGGGCCCAACGGCAATTTCGTCAAGCTCCGCCACGACAACGGCTGGGAGACTTTGTACCTGCACATGAACCGCATCTGGCCCTCCGTGACCGAGGGCGCGCGCGTCAGCCAAGGGCAGCAGATCGGCGAGGTCGGCACCACCGGCCGCTCCACCGGGCCGCACCTCCACTACGAAGTGCACATCGCCGGCAAGCCGGTCGATCCGCTCGGCGTCGACACCGGCACGGGCATCGCGCTGAGCGGCCACGCGCTCGCCGCGTTCAAGGACGCGCGCGAGCGGGTGGACGCCGCCCGGGGCAAGGGAGCGTAGCGGCGCGGCTTACTCCGGCTCGCCGTCGCGGATCTGCTTGGCGAGCCGCTGGTAGTAGGCCGCGGAGCCCCGATTGCCCGCCGCCGCGAAGCGCTGCGCGGTCGCGAGGGCGGCGCGGGTGGCGAGGACGAACAGCGCGTGAAACTCGTTCGGATCGCCCGAGGTGACATCCTGCCGAGTGCCGCGCGCATCGAATGCCGCAGCCGCGTAAAAGCCACCGTCGACCACGATCAGCCCCCTTAAAGGCCGACCGCCACGCGCCTCGCCTGCGAAGAACCGGTACGGTTCTGCGCGCCCCGCCCGGATCACGCCCAGTCCTTCCGCATGACCCGCCGGACATGCGCCAAGCCACTGCACGGGCACGCCGGTGAAGTCCTTTGGCATCGTCATATTGCACGCCGTGGAAGCGCCGATACCGGTGCCTCCATAAAGCAAAATACTGGACAAAAGAGCAGATACGAAACGGAGCTTCATGCAAACGTCCTTACAAGAGATAAGCTACACTCGAAATGCATTGCATCCTTTCGATAGTGGTAGCCACCGCCCCAGTACCAGCCTTCCTCATTGAAATACTTGCATAGAGCGTCTAGACCTTTGCAGGAGCGTGTGGAACCGAGCGCAACTAACAAGCCGTCAACGATAACGTCAACCGCGGTTCCCCAAGAGTGATTGGAATAGCAATCATGTCCCTGAATCTTACGCAGATTGTACACACCCGCAGAGGTAAGAACAGCGAATAAGTCGGGCAGATCACGCCTGATTTTTGATTGCACTACGTTCAAACTTTGTAGCGCAGGAGCCGACCCGCTTACCGTCGTCGTGCCAAATAGGCCGCGCACCATCCTTGACTGCGTCCGCGCAGAATGCGGATCACCGAGGATCTGCTCCATCTGGCTTGGGCTGGGACACACAAGGCCGTGATTGACTGCTTGGGGTGACGGTAGCGGCGTACGCTCCGACCAGTAATGACGCCCTCGATCCGCTGCCGGTGGTGCCGCCGCAGACGCGGACGGGAGCGGCGGGGCCGGGTGCAGCAACGGAGCAACCGGGTGAGGCCGTGCAGGCGCTCGCGCGGCCCGGTGTGGGGGCGCCACCGCGGGCCGCGCGGGCGG
>CAXTTU010000488.1:0-2113 GCA_964247225.1 uncultured Sphingomonas sp.
TGTCGACGACCAGCGGCGGCGCGACGAACACGCCGTCCTCGAAGATGCCGACGGTCGAGTTGGTGGCGTTGCCCGCCTGCGTCCGGTTGCCGAACCCGCGGATGCCGACGGTGGGGATGGGGCCGTAAGCCTTGAAGGTCACACCCGACACCATCGACTGGATGTCGGTGAGCGAGTTCATCCGCTGCACCTGATCGCCGGTGACGGCGGACACGCTGGCCGGAATGTCCTGCAGCCGCTCCGACACGCGGCGCGCGGTGACGAGAATGTCGCCGATCTGATCGCTGTTGGATGCCGTCGCCGCATCGGTGGGCGGCGTCGTCTGCCCGGTCGCAGCCTGACCGTTGCTCGGCGTCGTCACCTGGTTGTTGACCGATGGCGGCTCCGCGACCTGGGCGGCGGCGGGAGCGGCGAGAATGGTGGCCAGCGCCAGCATCGAGGACCGAAGGGCCCAATCGCGGCGTGTCGCCTGCCCGTGGCGCGACGAGCGATTCGCAGCCGTGTCTGTCATGTGCATCCATCCCCTCCTATGGTTCTGATCGCTTGTTGTCGTCTTCGTGGCCCTGTTCCGGGCCATTCTCGTCATCGAGTTCGGTCGGCCAAGTGACTAGGCGACCGTAATTTATTGAGAGCTACCTCATTGTGAGATGGCCGTCAATCTTTGCCTGCGGAGCGGAACTGGCCCTCGCCCCGGCTGGCCAGCAAGCGCGATGGTCGCCGTCGTACATCGTCGCAATCAGACCGGCGGCGTGACCACGATCATCGCCGCGGGCGCACCACTGTCGTTCAGCACGGCGCGCGCCTCGCCCGCCGCGATGAAGATGCTGTCGCCCGGCTGCAGCAGGTGGCGCACGCCGTCGGCCTGCTCGATGGTGATCGCTCCTTCCGTCACCACGTAGACCTTGCCGATCGGCCCCGCGCCCATGGGGATGACGGCGCCGGGCGGCAGCGTGGAATGGCCGACCAGCGCGAAGTCGACCGTGCTCGCCTCGCCTCCTTGCAATCGCCGGGCGGTGACGTCCTGGTGGTCGGGTGCGGTGTAGAAGGGCGCATCCGCGAACTTGACGACATCCATTTCACCAGCCTCCAGCCCGTAAGCGCTTCTCATGCCGCGACGGTCGACGCCGGGCGAACGTCCATTGACAAAGTCACATGGTCACATAGTAGGCTGCTTGCAAATGGGTCAAGCCGGACCGTGATCTGGTTCCGAGTTTCGCCCGAGCGAGCGCCCGCCGGATCGGATGCCGCAGCCATGGGAGTTGGATAATGGGCGCCCTCGACAGTCGGGAGTTCCGCCGGATTCTGGGCCATTACCCGACGGGCGTCTGCGTGGTCACGGCGGCGCTGGAATCGGGGCCGGTCGGCATGGTCGTGGGCTCGTTCACCTCCGTCTCGCTGGAGCCGGCGCTTGTCGCCTTTCTGCCCGACCGCCGGTCGACGACCTGGCCCCGCATCGAAGCCGCCGGCCATTTCTGCGTCAACGTGCTCGCGGAACGCCAGCAAGCGGTGTGCCAGGCGTTCTCGTCCAAGACCGGCGGCCGGTTCGACTCGGTTCCGTATCGCCTGGGCGAAACGGGCGTGCCCATCATCGAGGGCGTGGTCGCCTGGATCGACTGCCAATTGCATGCGGTGCACGAGGCGGGCGATCATTTCATCGCGATTGGCGCGGTGCGCGCGCTGGACGTCGAGCGCGCGGACCCGCCGCTCGTCTTCGTCCGCGGCGGCTATGGCACGGTGTCGCCCTGTGCGCCCGAAGCCGGCGCCAATGGCTCGGCGGCCTGACAAGCTCGGCCAGAGCAGCTAAGCGTCAGCAACGGGAGTATCAGGTCTTGATCAACGACGTAGCCATCATCGGCGCCGGCCCGGTCGGGCTGCTCGCGGCGCTGCTGCTCGGTCAGCGCGGACTTTCCGTCGCGCTGTACGAGAGATGGCCCAATTTCTATCCGTTGCCGCGCGCCTGCACGATCGACCACGAAGCGATCCGCATGCTGCAGGACGCCGGGCTCGCGCCCGAGTTCGAGCCGTTGATGGACCCGGTGATCGGGCCCGAACGGCCATATCGGTTCCTGGACAAGTCGGGCGAGACGCTGTTGCAGATCGACTGGAACCGGCC
>CAXTTU010000489.1:0-2107 GCA_964247225.1 uncultured Sphingomonas sp.
GCCTGTTGGAGGATGCCCGCACGCTGCTGACCGGCGATCGGGAGAGCAACGACCCGTACGCGCAGGCGCTGCGGATCGGCGTCTGCCCGGCTTCGCTGGAGTGGCTGCTCGCCGCGCCACTCGCCGCGCTGCTCGCGCGCCATCCCGCGATCCGCTTTGAGATCGTCGGCTCCAGCTTCGAGCGCGCCATCCAGCTGCTGCGCTCGGGGACGGTGGATGTCGCCGTTGGTTTCGAGGACGCGTTCTCCGAATGGACCGAACTCAAGCGCTCGCCGATCGGCGCGTTGCGCGCGGTGCCCTTCGTCCGCAAGGACCATCCCATCCTGACCGTCGCCGAGCCAACCCAGGCGGACCTGGCCCGCTACGACTTCGTCGTGCCCTCGGACTCGCGGCCCTATGGCAGCGTGGTCAGGGCCATCTTCGAGAACGCTGGCGTGTTCCACTGGCAGCGCCATGTCCACATGATCGACTATTTCCCGATCGTGAAGCGCATCGTCGCGACCTCGGACGCAATCGGCGTGACGACGCTGGAATATGCGGGATCGGACGCCTTCGCCGCATCCTACGCCCGGGCGCCGGGCGAAAGCCCGTTCGCGCCCGCGCCCATGTGCTGTGCTGTGCGCTCGCGATGGGAGCCGAGCCGTGCGGTTAAAGCGTTCCTGCGCACGATGCGGGAGAAAGTGCCAATCGAAACGTGACAGCTCGAGGCATGACGGGGATTCATGCTTCTCACCTATAATGAACTCGACGCCGGGCTCTCCTCGGTTGCATGATGATGCCGCGCCAGGCTCCGCGGGGCCGCACAGACAAGAGAGCGTGGGAGAGATGGGCATGACGGCACGGGCCGAGGCGCTCGAGCAGGACTCGCTTGGTTTGCGGGCGTTGGCCCATGCGCAAATCCATCCCGAGCGTCGCGCGGTGGTCTGCGACGGTGCCGCAATAACTTATCGAGAGCTCAGCGATCTTGCCCTGAACTGCGCCGGCCGGCTGAGTGGGCTGAAGTTCAAGCCCGGTGATCCCCGGCGTGTCGGCATCTTGGCGACCAACAGCCTCGACTTCGCCGTCGTCGTCCTCGCGTGCCAGCTGGCGGGCGTGACGCTCGTCCCCTTGCCCGGCCTGGTCACGCCCGACGCATTGGGCCGGATGATCGACGATGCGGGCGTGTCACTGCTCTTTCACGACCGTGACCATGACCGGCAAGCGCTGATCGCGACCGCACAGACGGATAATCAAGTTCAGCTCGTGGCGATGGGCGGAGCCGAACCGCTGCTGGAGCGCTGGACGGGGAACGCCGAACCGCTCGACGCCGCGCGGGTCGACCCGGCTTGGACCTCCGACCTCATCTACAGTTCGGGTACCACCGGCACTCCCAAGGGCATCGCGCAAAGCTATGGCAGTCGCGGCGCGCAGTGCGTCAGCCTCGGTCCGTTGGGCGTCCGCCCGGACACCAACCTGCTGCATACCATTTCGCTCTACTCCAATTTCGGCCTCTCGGCGCTGTTGCTGTCGCTGTGGTGGGGCGGCACCTTCTTCATGATGGGCAAGTTCTCGGGGAGCGATGTGGTCGATCTGCTCGCCCGGGAGCGGATCGACATGGCCTGGTTCGCGCCGGCGACGTTGGTCCGCACGGTCGAGGCACCCGGTTTCGCTGATGCGGTTCGCGGGCGATCGTGCATCAAGTTCTGCGCGGGCGCGCCCCTGTCGGACGCGCAGAAGCGTCAGGTGGTGGACGGCTGGGACGGGCCGTTCTTCGACATCTACGGCCAGACCGAGACGGGCACGCTGACTATGCTGGCGATGCACGCGGCGCCGCCTGAGAAATGGAAGTCCGTCGGCACCGTTCTCCCGTCGGTCGAGGTACGCATCCTAGACGACGACGGCAACGTGCTGCCGGCGGGCACCGAGGGCGAGATCGCCGGCCACTCGACGACGCTGATGGCAGGCTATCACGCCCGCGACGAGGCGAATGCGTCCGCGCATTGGCGCGACGACGCCGGGCGGCTTTACGTCCGCACGGGCGACGTCGGGCGGTTGGACGAGGACGGCTATCTTTGGCTGTGCGACCGCAAGAAGGACATGATCATCTCGGGCGGCTACAACATCTACC
>CAXTTU010000490.1:0-2104 GCA_964247225.1 uncultured Sphingomonas sp.
CGCTACAATGGCGAGCTGTTCCGCCTGCCGCGCTACTCGGCCCCGTATGGCTATGGCTATGGCTATCAGCGGTTCGGCATCGGCGTCGCGATCGACGAAGCGCTGTTCGCGCCCGATTATTGGATCGACGACCCGTATACCTATCGCCTGCCGCCGGTCGACGGGCCGTATCGCTGGGTGCGCTACTATAACGACGCGCTGCTGATCGACATGGAGTCGGGCGAGGTCGTCGACGTGGTCTACGGCATCTTCTACTGATCGCTTCGGGGCCGGCGATGTCCGGCCCCCTTGCCTTTCGGGCGCGCCCGCCGACAATGGGGCGCATGGCCTTTTTCCGCTCCCGCGCCACGCCGCCCGCCACCTCCCCCATTCGCCAGCTCGCGGGCGCGCAAGTCTCCGCGCGCCTCCTCGCCAACCCTGCGGTCACCGCGGTGCCGATCGAGGGGGTGCAGGTGTTCTATCACGCCGACTTTCTCACGCCCGCGCAGTGCGACCGGCTGATCGCGCTGATTGACGCAAACCGGCGACCCTCGACGTTGCTGGCGGAAAGCGACGACCCGCATTTCCGCACCAGCGAGAGCTGTGACATGGATCGCTGGTCTCCCGATGTGCAGCCAACGGATGAGGGGATCGCCGCCCTGCTCGGGATCGACCCAGTTCATGGCGAGACGATGCAGGGCCAGCGTTATGCCCCCGGCCAGCAATTCCGCGCGCACACCGACTGGTTCCACGCCGGTGCCGCGTACTGGGACGACATGCAGCGCACCGGCGGGCAGCGCACCTGGACCGCGATGATCTACCTCAACGATGTGGAGGATGGCGGCGCGACCTGGTTCCCGCAGGCAGGCATCCGCGTCGCGCCCAAGCGCGGCATGCTGCTGACCTGGAACAACATGAAGGCGGACGGCAGCCCCAACGAGCTGACGCTCCACGAGGGCATGCCGGTGATCGCGGGGGTTAAATACGTCATCACCAAGTGGTTCAGGGAGGGCGCGTGGGTCGCGTGAGCCTGTTCACGCTTGTCAGTGCCGCCGCTCACCATGCCGTCATCCGCGCGAAAGCGGGGACCCATGTCTGGCCGCTCGCATCACGCCAGCCGTTCGCCCCGTCGCGCATCGCCGGCGGTGGGTCCCCGCTTCCGCGGGGATGACGGGGAAGGCCGACGGGGCTCCTTCAGCCTGATCCGGACAGACCCGACCAACCACCGTTCGTGCTGGGCTTGTCGAAGCACGCGGCGACGGCACTTGCGTGGCCTGCCCTTCGACAAGCTCCGGGCGAACGGCATCGAGAGCGAACCGACGCTGCCAGGGAATGCTCCAAGTCTTTTCCGCCGCCCTCCCCTGTCCTACACCGGCATGAGCGTGGCATAGGCGGCGAGCCATGCGTCAGCTCCTTCTCAATGCCCACTCGCTTCGTCGCACAAAGCCACTCGGCTCGCCGACGTTCGCGAAACACGTCCCGTCACCTTTGTTACCTTTCCCCGGTGCCGCCCACCCGACCTCTCCCGCACGTCACGCACCCGGCTGCATCCTCGCCCCCGCCCTTCCGCCGCGGCATGCCACCGGGCGCGCTTGGGGAGAGCGGCCAACACCAAGTAGAGGCGCGGGTGAAAACGCGTGCGAGCCTCAACTTCCTCAACTTCACCTCGTAAGCCGATGACCGCCGCGCTCAACATCACTTGTTCGATCCTCGGCCAGCCCTGGCGCTGGCGTCGGCTGGAGGCCGCGCAAGACGGGTTCGCGCCCGAAGAGCTCGTCACGCAACTGCTGCTCGCGCGCGGCTGTCCGCCCGATGCGCTGGGCGACCATCGCGCGCCGTCGATCCGCGCGTTCATGCCCGACCCCTCCATCTTCCGCGACATGGACCGCGCCGCCGCGCGCCTTGCTGACGCGGTGGAACGCCAAGAGCAGGTGGCGATCTTTGGCGACTACGACGTCGATGGCGCGACCTCCGCCGCGTTGCTCCAGCTCGTGCTGCGCGATCTTGGGGTCGAGGCGCGCCCCTACATCCCCGACCGGCTGACCGAAGGCTATGGCCCCAGCGGCCCCGCGCTCGCCCGCCTCGCCGCCGAGGGCGCGTCCTTGATCGTCACCGTGGATTGCGG
>CAXTTU010000491.1:0-2095 GCA_964247225.1 uncultured Sphingomonas sp.
GAGCTGGCGCAGGCGGCGGGGCTCGACGTGCCCGCGCCCGACAAGCGCGCGGCGGAGAAGCAGGAGCGCGCCAAGGGGCTGCACGAAGCGATGCAGGCCGCGGCGGACTGGTTCGAGGCGCAGCTGGGCGGGCTCGAAGGCGGCGACGCGCTGGCGGCGCTCAAGAAGCGCGGCGTCAGCGACGAGACGCGCCGCCGGTTCAATCTAGGCTATGCGCCCGACGCGCGCGGCAAGCTGCGCACCGCGCTGCGCGACTTCGGCGACGCGACCCTGATCGAGGCGGGGCTGCTGATCAAGGTCGAGGGCAAGGAGCCCTATGACCGGTTCCGCGGGCGGCTGATGATCCCGATCCGCGACCCGCGCGGGCGGGTGATCGCGTTCGGCGGGCGGGTGGTCGGGGATGGCGAGCCGAAATATCTCAACAGCCCCGACACGCCGCTGTTCGACAAGGGGCGCACGCTGTTCAACCTCGACCGCGCCGCCCCCGCCGCGCGCAAGGCGGGGCGGCTGATCGTCGTCGAAGGCTATCTCGACGTGATCGCGCTCGCGCAGGCGGGGATCGAGGAAGCGGTCGCCCCGCTCGGCACCGCGCTGACGGAGGCGCAGCTTGAGCGGTTGTGGCAAGTGCATGACCGACCGGTGCTGTGTCTCGACGGCGACAGCGCCGGGCAGAAGGCGGCGGGGCGCGCCGCCCAGCGCGCGCTGCCGATGCTTGCGCCGGCGCGCAGCCTCGCCTTTGTGACGCTGCCGGAAGGGCAGGACCCCGACGACCTCGTCCGCGCGCGCGGACGCGGCGCGATCGACGCGCTGCTGGCCGAACCGCAGCCGCTCGCCGACCGGCTCTGGGCCAACGAGGTCGCCGCCGAGCCGCTCGACACGCCCGAGCAGCGCGCCGGGCTCAAGCGGCGGTTGCAGGAGCTGGCGGGCACCATCGCCGACGCGGGCATCCGGTTCGAGTACCAGGGCGAGTTCCGCCGCCGCGCCGACAAGCACCTCGCCCCGCCCCCGCGTGCGCCCTTCGTTCCCGGCCGTCGCGGGCCGCCCAAACCTCCCGCCGGCGGCGACCACCCGCACGCCCGCGCGGTCGGCTCGGGCGGCATCGACCGGGTGCTCGCCAAGGCGGTGCTCGCGGGGCTGATCCGCCACCCGGCGGAGATCGCGCGGCACATGGAGGTGCTGGGCTCGCTGCGCCTCGCGGATGGCGCGCTCGGGCGGTTGTTCGAGGCGGTGGTGGACGTCGCGCTGGAGGATGAGGCGCTTGATAGCTCCAGGTTAATGTCCATATTGGCGAGGTCTGGGTTCGACACCATTGCCGCCGAACTCCTGCGGGCCGACCGAATGCCGTACAGCTTTGTTCAACGCGCCGCCGATCCCGTCAGGGCCTGCGCGGATCTTGACGAAGCAATCGCCATCCTGGTCGCGCGGCCCGAGGTCGACGCGGCGCTGGCTGAAGCCACCCGGGCGATGCAGACGTACCTGTCGGACGAGGCGTTCGAGCGGCAGGTGGCGTTGGTTAGGGAACGGCAGGCGCTTGAACAGCGGCTTGCCAACCTGATGCAGGCGAATGAAGACGCGCGGATGGGCGTGACCGAGGGCGATTGATGGCGAAGGCGAACATGGCGGAAGCGGATGTCGAGGTGGTCGAGACGGGCGATCAACCGCTGCTCGATCTCAACGACACGGGTATCAAGAAGTTCATCGCCCGCGCCAAGAAGCGCGGCTATGTCACCTATGACCAGCTCAACGAGGCACTGCCGCAGGGCGAGATGTCGTCGGACCAGCTCGAGGACGTGATGGCCGCGCTGTCCGAGATGGGCATCAACGTCGTCGAGAATGAGGAAGCGGGCGAGGACGGCGAGCCCGAGGCGCGCGCGGACGATGACGACGAGGTCGAGACCGTCGATGGGGCGGAGCCCGACGTCGCCGCGCCCGCGGCCGAGGTCAAGAAGAAGGAAGTGGTCGACCGCACCGACGACCCGGTGCGGATGTACCTGCGCGAGATGGGCGCGGTGGAGCTGCTCAGCCGCGAAGGTGAAATCGCCATCGCCAAGCGGATCGAGGCGGGCCGCGACACGATGATCCTGGGGCTGTGCGA
>CAXTTU010000492.1:0-2083 GCA_964247225.1 uncultured Sphingomonas sp.
GTGGCGCGGGTTGCCGAGGTACTTCTCGATGTAGACGGTGGCGTCGCCGAACGCGGCTTTCGCCTCCGAGCCGGCCTGCTGCATCAGCGTTTCGAGGCTGTCCGGGTCGTTGCACACCTTCATCCCGCGCCCGCCGCCGCCCGACGCCGCCTTGATGATGACGGGATAGCCGATCTCGGCGGCGATGCGCTTCGCCTCTGCGACGTCGCTCACCGCGCCATCGGAGCCGGGGACGAGCGGCAGGCCGAGCGCGCCCGCGGTCCGCTTCGCTTCCACCTTGTCGCCCATCACGCGGATGTGCTCGGGCTTGGGGCCGACGAAGATCAGCCCGTGGCTTTCGACGATCTCGGCGAAGCGGGCATTCTCGGACAAGAAGCCATAGCCGGGGTGGATCGCCTCCGCGCGGCTGATCTCGGCGGCGGAGATGATGTTGGGGATGTTGAGATAGGAATCGGCGGCGGCGGGTGGCCCGATGCAGATCGCCTCATCCGCGAGCCGGACGTGCATCGCCTCGGTGTCGGCGGTGGAATGCACCGCGACCGTCTTGATCCCCATCTCATGACAGGCGCGATGGATGCGCAGCGCGATCTCGCCGCGATTGGCGATGAGGAGTTTGGTGATCTTAGGCATCAGCACTTCCAGCCGTTCGCCCTGACCCCGAACATGATCCGGGGGCAGGGCGTGCTCCGAACCAGTGCTTCGACAAGCTCAGCACGAACGGATAGTGTCGGGTCACTCGATCGTCACGAGCGGCTGGTCGAACTCGACCGGCTGACCGTTCCCGACCAGCACCTCGCGCACTGTCCCGGCTGCGGGGGCGGTGATCGGGTTCATCACCTTCATCGCCTCGACGATGACCAGCGTGTCGCCCGCCGCCACCCGCTGCCCCGGCGCGACGAACGGGCGCGAGCCGGGCTCGGCGGAGAGGTACACGGTGCCCACCATCGGCGAGCGGACCGCGTCGGCCGGCGTAGCTGGGGCGGATGCGCCGACCTCGGCGGGGACAGGCTCCCGCGATGCAGGCGCGGGGGACGGCGGTGGCGCGTGATAGACCGGCGCGGGCGCGGCGGCAGCTGCTTTGCGCGCGACGCGGATCTTGCGCGGGCCGTCCTCGACCTCGATCTCGGTCAGCTGCGTGCGGTCGAGCAGCTCGGCGAGCTGGCGGACCAGGTCGGCATCGACCTGCATCGCGCCGCCCGCTTCGTGCGCGGATTTCTCGTAAACGTCGGTCAACGACGGGACCCCCTTGTTGTGACGGGCGTGTGTCAGAACCGCGCGGCGGCTTCAAGCGCGAGGAGGTAGGACAGCGCGCCGAACCCCGCGATCGTTCCCCGCGCGGCCTGCCCGACAAGGCTGGTGTGGCGAAAGGCTTCGCGCGCGTGCGGGTTGGAGAGGTGAACCTCGATCACCGGGGTCGTCACCGACTTGATCGCGTCGTGGAGCGCGACGGACGTATGCGTGAACCCGCCCGCGTTGATCAGCACCGCCTTCGCGCCTGTCGCCTGCGCCTCGTGGAGCCAGTCGATCAGGTGACCTTCATGGTTCGACTGGCGCATGTCGATCTCCAGCGCCAGCTCGCGCGCCCGGTCCTCGAGCTGCCCCGCGATGTCGTCGAGCGTATCATGGCCATAGATGTCCGGCTCGCGGGTACCAAGCAGGTTGAGGTTGGGGCCGTTGAGGACAAAGACGGTGTCGGGCATCTGCGAGCCTTGCGGTTGCGAGCGGATGCGAGCGGCTCCTATATGCCGCGATGCGAGCGGGCAAACCGCGACATCCAGCAACTGAGGTCATCCTTGCCCCACACCGACGGCACCGTCTCCATCACCGTCAACGGCGAGCACAAGCGCGTCGTCGCCGGGATGACGCTCGCGCAGCTTGCCGGCGAGCTCGGGCTCGTCCCCGAAAAGGTCGCGGTGGAGCGCAATCTGGAGGTGGTGCCACGCTCGACGCTGGCGCAGGTGGTGATCGACGATGGCGACGATATCGAGATCGTCCATTTCGTCGGCGGTGGCGATCATCTTGCGTCCATCGACGCCGACACCTGGACCGTCGCGGGCCGCACCTTCCGCTCGCGGCTGATCGT
>CAXTTU010000493.1:0-2082 GCA_964247225.1 uncultured Sphingomonas sp.
GCGTCGACCAGCACCGTGCCCCAGCGGGTGACGGGCAGGTCGGGCGCGTCCCACAGCCGGGGCAGCTCCTCCGCGTCGAAGCCGAGCGCCTTCACCACGAGGTCGGCGCGATGCGTTTCCTCGCCGCCCGGGTCGCGCTCGGGCGCGCGGCGACCGGTGGCGTCGGCGGGGCCGAGCCGCATCCGGTTGGCGCGCACGCCCGTCACCGCCGCACCGCCCTCCACCGCGTCCGGGGCGGCGAGCCAGACGAACTCGACGCCTTCCCCCTCCGCGTTGGCGACCTCGCGGCGGGAGCCGGGCATGTTGGCGCGGTCGCGGCGGTAGAGGCACTTCACCGACGCCGCGCCTTGGCGGATGGCGGTGCGGACGCAATCCATCGCGGTATCGCCGCCGCCGATCACCACCACATGCTTGCCCGCCGCGTCAAGCGCGCCGCCGTCGAACGCGGGTACCGCGTCGCCGAACCCCTTGCGGTTGGAGGCGGTGAGATAGTCGAGCGCCTCCACCACCCCCGCCGCCTCGACGCCCGGCACGTCGATCGCGCGCGCGCGGTACACGCCGGTGGCGATCAGCACCGCGTCGTGGCGTTGGCGTAGCTCCTCAAGCGAAGCATCGCGCCCGACGTCGAAGCCGTGGTGGAACACGATCCCGCCCGCCGCCAGCCGATCAACCCGGCGCATCACCACCGGCTTTTCCAGCTTGAACCCGGGGATGCCATAGGTCAGCAACCCGCCCGCGCGGTCGTGCCGGTCATAGACATGCACGTCGTAGCCGTTGCCGCGCAGATACTCCGCCGCGGTCAATCCCGCCGGTCCGGCCCCGATCACCCCTACCGACTGCCCACGCGCGCGGCCGGGGACGAGCGGCTCGACCCAGCCCTCGTCCCACGCCTTGTCGGTGATGAACCGCTCGACCGAACCGATCGTCACCGCGCCGTGGCCGGTGAACTCGATCACGCAATTGCCCTCGCACAAACGGTCCTGCGGACAGATGCGACCGCAAATCTCGGGCATGGTCGACGTCGCGTTGCTGAGCTCATACGCCTCGCGCAGCCGCCCCTCGGCGGTGAGGCGCAGCCAGTCGGGGATGTGGTTGTGAAGCGGGCAATGCACCGTGCAATACGGCACCCCGCATTGCGAGCAGCGCGCCGCCTGGTCCTCTGCATTGGGCACGGCGTAGCGGTCGGCGATCTCGCGAAAGTCTTCGGCGCGGTCACCGGGCGCGCGTTTGGCGGGGTAGGCTTGCTCCCGTCCCACGAACTTCAGCATCGGCTCGACCGTCGCCATCCCAGCACCTCTTGCGTACGCAAGACGCACGTATCGGAACGGCGAACACGGTCAAGTCAGCAATGCTGTCCTATTCGAGCGCAACCTGACCAGTGTTCTCGGTCCACTCTCGCCAGCGCTGCCCCAGAAAGGGCCGCTTAGGCCCTATCGCTGCATCAGCCATACCAGCGCCGCCGTGCCCGCCACGATCCGATACCAAGCGAACGGCGCAAACCCGTGCCGCGCGACGAGGTTCACGAACCACCGCACCACCAGCAGGGCGACCAGGAACGACACCAGCATCCCCAGCCCGATCGCGCCGAGCCCCACGCCCGCGCCGCTCGCCAGTTCATGCCGGTTCTTGAACAGCTCCAGCGCGCTCGCCCCCAACATCGTCGGCACCGCGAGAAAGAAGGAAAACTCCGCCGCCGTCCGCCGCTCGACGCCCAGCGACAACGCGCCGAGGATGGTCGCGCCCGAGCGGCTCACCCCGGGCACCATCGCCAGGCATTGCAGCACCCCGATGCCGCCCGCCGTCCCGAGCGGAACCTCCGCCACCCCGCGCACGGTTCCGGGTCGTGCAAACCGTTCAACGAGCAGGATCGCCACCCCGCCGACGATCAACGCGACGCACACCACCTTGGGCTGCGCGAGCAGCGCCTCGACCTGCTTGTGGAACAGGAGCCCGATCACCACCGCCGGGATGAATGCGACGAGGAGGTTGCGCGCAAATCGCACCGCGCCCGGCTCGCGTCCGATCAACCCGCGCAGCACCGTCCAGAAGGTCCGCCAGTACAGCACCACGATCGCCGCGATC
>CAXTTU010000494.1:0-2042 GCA_964247225.1 uncultured Sphingomonas sp.
CAGGCACACGACGCAGCGGTCCGTTGCCAACCGGGGATGGGCCGGCGCCCGGCTGCACCACCCCGCCCCCCCCGGCGACACGCTCTATGCCGAGACGGAGGTTCTCGACGTCCGGCGCTCCGCATCGCGGCCCGGGCAGGGGATCGTGAGGGTGCGAACCCTGGGCCGGAACCAGCGCGACCAGGTTGTCGCCTCGTTCGAACGCAGCTTTCTCATCAAGGACCGCACGGGCCGGAAGGCCGAGGAGCAAACATCGTGAGCGAGCCTGCATTGCCGCTGAGTGGCGTTCGCATCCTATCGATCGAGCAGTTCGGCGCAGGGCCGTTCGGGACGCTGGCGCTGACGAATCTCGGCGCCGAGGTCATCAAAATCGAGGAGCCGGTCTCTGGCGACGTGAGTCGCGAGGTCGGAGGCTACACGAAGAACGCCCCGGCCGATGTCGAACCCAACCTGTACTTCCAGGCGCTCAACGTCGGCAAGAAAAGCCTCTCGCTCGACCTGAAGAGCGACGCCGGCCGCGAAGTCTTCGAGGCGATGGCGAGCAGCGTTGACGCGGTTTGCTCGAACCTGCGTGGCGACGTCGTGGGCAAGCTCGGCCTTGGCTACGACCGCCTTGGTCCGCTCAGGCCGCAGATCGTCTGCGCGCACCTGACGGCCTATGGCCGCGACGATAAGCGGCGCGCGTGGCCCGGCTATGACTACATCATGCAGGCCGAAGCCGGCTACACCAGCGTGACGGGCGACCCTGGCATGCCGCCCACCCGGTTTGGCCTGTCCATCGTCGATTGGATGGGCGGCTTGTCGCTCGCGATCGGGCTGCTCGCGGGTATCGTGAACGCACGCGCGACCGGCATCGGCGGCGATGTCGACGTCAACCTCTTCGACGTCGCGTTGTATAATCTGAACTACGTCGGTGTTTGGCAGATGAATGCGGGCTACCGCCCGCAGCGGCTGCCCCGCGGCGCGCACCCGAGCCAGGGGCCGGCCCAGATGTGCCAGACGGCGGACGGCTGGATGTACATCATGGCGAGCAAGGAGAAGTTCTGGCGCAGTCTGTGCGTGCTGATTGGTCACCCGGAGTTCATCGAGGATGCCCGCTTCAGAACGGCCGCCGACCGCGAGAAGCACCGCGACGAACTTACCCCGCTCCTCGATGCCGCGCTTGGCGCGCGCACCAGCGCCGATTGGATGGACCGCTTTGCCGGCGTCGTCCCAGCCGCCCCGGTTCTCGACGTCGAGGAGGCGTTGTCCACACCGTACGTGCAGGAGTCTGGACGCATCGTGGAGGTGCCGTTCGGCGACGGCGAAGCCCTCCGCGTTTTGCGTGGGCCAATCCAGTGGAACCGGACCGGGTTCACGCCCGAGCCGGCGCCTCGGCTCGGCCGGGACACCGCCGAGCTTCTGACGGGCATCGGCTACGATCCCGACAGGATCGCCGCGTTGCGTGCGGACGGGGTGGTCTGATGAAGGTCCCGCCGCGCCCTGACGTGATTGACCGCCCCGCACCCCATGCAGGACGAACGTTGGTCTTCCTGTCGCTCATCAGCTTCGTGTCGCTGCTGGACCGCATGCAGATACCGACGCTGCTCCAGCCCATCAAAGCCGAATTCGGCTTGAGCGATTCTCAGCTTGGCATCCTGAGCGGCGCCGCCTTCGGCCTGAGCTACGCGGCGGCGACGCTGCCGTTGGCGTGGTTGGCCGACCGTTACAGCCGCCGGCACCTGCTTGCGGCGGCCCTGGCGTTCTGGGCCTTGATGACGGCCGCCTCAGGCGCGGCGCGGACGTTCGGTCATTTGATCCTGTCGCGCGTTGGCGTGGCTGTGGGAGAGTCGTCGTTCACGCCGACCGCTCACTCCGTCCTGGCCGACACCTACCCACCCTCGCGGCTCGGCTGGGCGATCGGGCTCGAAACGTCAGGTGGCACCTTGGGCATCATGGCCGGCATGAGCTTGGCCGGCCTGGTTTCAGCCGAACTGGGCTGGCGCGCGGCGATGGTGGTCGCGAGCGTCCCGGCGCTGCTGCTGGCTGTCCTGGTCATGACG
>CAXTTU010000495.1:0-2020 GCA_964247225.1 uncultured Sphingomonas sp.
TCACCAAGGCGGCGGATGTCGGCGCGGACCTGGTCGGCAAGGTCGAGGCGGGCATCCCGGAGGACGACCCCCGCAACCCCGCCGTGATTGCGGACAATGTCGGCGATAATGTCGGCGACTGCGCAGGGATGGCCGCCGACCTGTTCGAGACCTACGTCGTCACGCTCGGCGTCACCATGGTGTCGATTGCGCTCTTGGTGCAGGCGGACACGGGCGAGCTGATGCGGCTGATGACGCTGCCGCTGCTGGTCGGCGGGGTGTGCATCATCACCTCGATCATCGGGACGTACATGGTTCGGCTCGGGCGAGGCTCGATCATGGGCGCGCTCTACAAGGGGTTCTGGACCAGCGCGCTCTTGTCGGTGCCTGCCATCTACGCCGTCACGCGATACGCGCTCGGCGACCTCCACCGCATCATCGGCGGCGAGGGCTTCCTCGACGCGGGCGGCGACGACCTCACCACCAGCCTCGACGCACCGACGCGCACCGCCGCGGGGACGGCGGCGCATTTCAATGGGCTCGACCTGTTCTGGTGCATGTTGATCGGGCTCGCGGTCACCGGGCTGATCGTGTGGATCACCGAATATTACACCGGCACCAATTATCGCCCCGTGAGGTCGATCGCCAAGGCGTCGGAGACCGGCCACGGCACCAACGTCATCCAGGGACTCGCGATCAGCCTGGAGGCGACCGCGCTCCCCACGCTGGTCATCGTCGTGGCGGTGATCGCGACGTACCAGCTTGCGGGTGTGATCGGCATCGCGTTCGCCGCGACCGCGATGCTGGCGCAGGCGGGGATGGTGGTCGCGCTCGACGCCTATGGCCCCGTCACCGACAATGCGGGCGGTATCGCCGAGATGGCGGGCTTGCCCGACGAGGTACGGCACAAGACCGATGCGCTCGACGCGGTCGGCAACACCACCAAGGCGGTAACCAAGGGCTATGCGATCGGCTCGGCAGGACTCGCCGCACTGGTGCTGTTCGGCGCGTACACCACCGATCTCTCGACCGACTTCCCCGATCTTCAGGTCGATTTCAGCCTCAGCAACCCGTACGTCATCGTCGGGCTGCTGCTCGGCGCGCTGCTCCCCTATCTGTTCGGCGCGTTCGGGATGACGGCGGTGGGCCGCGCGGCGGGCGCGGTGGTGGAGGAAGTGCGCGGTCAGTTCCGCGACAATCCAGGCATCATGGCCGGGACCAGCCGCCCCAATTACGCGCGCACCGTCGACCTCGTCACCCGCGCCGCGATCAAGGAGATGATCATCCCCTCGCTCCTCCCCGTGCTGGCCCCGATCGCGGTGTATTTCATCATTCGCTGGGTGGCGGGTCAGGCGAACGGCTTCGCGGCGCTGGGCGCGATGCTGCTTGGCGTGATCGTCTCCGGGCTGTTCGTCGCCTTGTCGATGACCAGCGGCGGCGGCGCTTGGGACAATGCCAAGAAATATATCGAGGACGGCAACCACGGCGGAAAGGGCTCGGAAGCGCACAAGGCGGCGGTGACGGGCGACACGGTCGGCGACCCGTACAAGGACACGGCGGGCCCGGCGGTGAACCCGATGATCAAGATCACGAACATCGTCGCGCTGCTGCTCCTCGCCGCGCTCGCGGCGGGGCATGTGCCTGGGTAAGGGCGCGGGTTGACCGGCAAACCGACGGTTGATCCTCGCCAGCGCGGTGCTATGTAGAGACAATCGTTTCTACATAGGTCAGTGAGCGATGCGGGCTCAGGTCAAGAAATGGGGAAACAGCGCGTCTGTGCGCATTCCCACTCAAGTGATGGCCGCCGCCGCGCTGCGGGTCGATCAGGAGGTCGATATCCGCGAGGAAGCGGGGCGCGTCATCATCGAGCCTGTGATCGAGCCCGCGTATGATCTCGACGCGCTTGTCGCGGCCCTCGACCCGGCAACCTTTCCGGAGGACATCGACACAGGCCCGCCGCGCGGCGCGGAAGTCTGGTGACCCGGTCCTATGTGCCGGACACGGGTGATGTCGTCTGGCTCGAGTTCGACCCGCAAGCGGG
>CAXTTU010000496.1:0-2008 GCA_964247225.1 uncultured Sphingomonas sp.
AGCCGCCCGAACGTCTCCGCCACCGCCCGCTCCAGCGCGGGGCCGTCGAGATCGCCCACCGCCTCGACCCGGATCGGCCCGGCGGCAAGCTGCGGCTGCCAGAACGACCGGAACGCGTCCGGTGTCAGCGCCACGACATCGGCCGGGCGCGGCACGCCGCGGAACCTCAAGTCGCCGCCATAGAAGAACGGCGCGCCGAACGCACTCAGCACCGAGCCGGGCTGGCTGTAGAGCGTCTGGTAGGTCGCGAGATAGCCTTCCTTGAGCCGCGCCACCGGCGTCGCCTCGTATCGCATCTGCGTCAGCCCGCCGGTCATCAGCTTGAGCGCGTCCGGCAGATCGGCGGCGTCCGTCGCGCCGGCAAGCACCAGCCCGTTGAGCGTCGAGCCGATCGAAAAGCCGATCAACCGCCCGGCGGTGAGCCGCGTCAGCTCGTCGGGCGTGTACGGCCCCAGCCCCGACTGCCCCAGCGCGCCGCCGCTCCAGAACAGCGCCGCGTCGCCCGGGTCGCGCGCCAGCAGACCGTGGCCGACCACCACGCGCACCCGGACGCGGTCGCGCTCGAACACGGTGCGCTTGTACCGCAGCTCGACGCCGTTGGAGAAGCGCACCCGCTCGATGCCGAGATCGGCGATGCTCGACCGCGACACGACCGTCGCCGGGCTGCCCGTCAGCTTCAGCTCGTAGAGCGACACGGCGCGGATCGCCGCCGCGCCCGCGCCCGCCACTTGCCGCGCGGCGGTGAGCTGCGCGAGCAACGCGGGCGCACCGCCCGGCACCGGTACGGGCGACAGCTCGACCAGGCGCGGCGTCGGCGCGAGCAGCGTCGCCATTGCCTTGCCGACCGCGTCGGGGGTGAACGCACGGCGCTCCGCCTCGTACAGGTCGCGGTAGAAGCGCGGCGTCGCGGTCACCGATCCCCGCTCGACATCGCTGACGAAGCCGTTGGCCAGCGCGGGTGTGGTCCGCGTGTCCGTTCCCAGCACCGCCTGATCGAGGAAGCGGCGCGCATCCGCGACCTGCTCGTCGATCTCGGCCTGGTCGGGCGGGCCATGCGCGGCGGCGTTGAGGACGCCGAACAGCTCGTTGAGCGAGGGTGTCACCTGCCCCGGGCGCGGCATCAGGCCGACCGACAGATGAGCGAGCAGGTGCCGACTCTCGCCGAAGCTGGTATTGGCGCTGAGCAGCGGACCGCCCTTGCGCGCTTCCGTCACCAGCCGACGGTTGAGGATCGCGGCCGCGAGCCCTTCCATATATTTGCGCTGCTGGCGCGCGATCGTGATCGGCGCGTCGTCGTTCGCGCGCTCCCAGGCGAGCTGGATCTGGTGCGGCGCCTGCGGATCGGTGACCAGCGCGACCGGCGTCGCGGGCTCCTTCAGCGCGCCGTAATCGGGCGCGGCGGGCTCTGGGCCCGTGCCCTTCCAGCCCGCGAATTGCTCGCGTACGACGCGCTCAAGCAGCACCGGGTCCGCGTCGCCGACGACGACCACGACCGTGCGCGAGGGGCGGTACCAGCGCTTGTAATAGCCGCGCAGCTGGTCGGCGGTGACGGCGAGCAGCGTCGATTCCGGCCCGATCACGTCGCGCCGCTCCGCCTTGAGCCCGGTCAGCAGCACCGGCCGCGTCGCGTCGCGAATCTTGAGCGCGAGCGGCGGAAAGCGCGCGGCGCGCTCCGCGAGCACCACCCGCCGCTCGATGTCGAGCGCGGGCGCGTCGATGCGCGCGCTGGCCATCATCTCGGCGAGCACCGCCATCGCCTGCCCGTAGGCGACCGAGTCCGCGCGGGGCAGGTCGAGCTGATAGGTCGTCGCGGTCAGCGTCGTGCCCGCATTGGTGTCCGCGCCGAATGCCGCCCCCAGCCGCTGCCAGACGCGCACGCCCTCGCCGTCGGGGTAGGACGCGCTGCCGCGAAAGGTCATGTGTTCGAGCAGGTGGCTCCAGCCCTGTTCGGCATCCGCCTCCATCAGCCCGCCGACATCGACCCGCACCCGCACCGAGATCGTGCCAG